>JAITAC010000097.1 GCA_031284345.1 Holosporaceae bacterium
ATTTTCCATAAATACCCTAACGTTGTTCGGACTTGTGCTGGCCATTGGTATAGTCGTTGACGATGCCATTGTTGTGATAGAAAACGTAGAACGTCTCATGAGGACGGAAAATTTGTCGGCGCGGGAAGCGACTATTAAGGCAATGGACGAAGTCGCCGGTGCTCTGGTGGCCATTGTGCTGGTTCTGTGCGCGGTGTTCGTTCCGGTGGCTTTCATGGGTGGATTGACCGGAGTAATGTACAAGCAATTCGCCATAACCATAGCAATTTCGGTTGTGCTGTCCGGCATATGCGCGCTGACACTGATTCCGGCGCTGTGCGCAGTGTTTTTGAGCGGACATGGGGATGTGGCCACGAAAAAATTTTTCCAGCGCTTCGACATTTTTTTTGAAAAAATCACCCAAATGTACATGCGCTGTGTGGCATTTTTTTTGCGGAATATAAGCCTGAGCTTTGTATTTTTATTGGCAACAGTTGCCAGCATATTTATTTTATTCAAGTTCATTCCATCCAGTTTAGTACCGGAAGAGGATCAAGGAGTGGTGATGGTTAGCGCTGTTTTGGATCCGGGAGCGGCCATCGACAGGACCCAGAATGTTATCGCGACAGTGGAAAGTGTGGTGAGAAAGGATCCGGCGATTTTTGGTTCGACCACAATTGCGGGATTCAGCATACTTAGTAACTCGGTGTCCAGCAACGGAGCAACGATGTTCCTAAAACTGAAAGACTGGAGCGAAAGAACAAAGCCGGGAATGTCCGCCAAGGACATAGTACAAAAGGTATTTGGTATTGGCTTTGGAATACCAGACGGCATGGTGCTTGCTTTTGCTCCTCCGCCGATTGTGGGCATGAGTGTCACGGGCGGATTCGAGGGATACGTCCAGCGCATAGGAGATACCGATAGCAGAGCATTGGACGCCAAAATGAAGGAACTCATTGCGGAGGCTTCCAAAAGACCTGAACTAACTGGTCTCAGCACAACATTTAACGCCAGTTCACCGCAGTTTAATCTGGAGGTGGATCATCTGAAGGCGTTGTCGCTGAAAGTGCCCGTTAATGAAATTTACGATACCATGGCAGCTACTTTCGGCGCCAAATACGTGAATGATTTCTCGAAATTCGGACGTGGCTTTAGGGTTATGGTGCAATCTCGCGGAGATTACCGCTCCTATCCAGAGCAAATAAACGAGATATATGTCCGTTCGCAAAATGGCGCTATGATTCCGCTATCTGCTTTTGTGAAGCTTACGCCAACTGTCGGCTGTGACATAGTGGAGAGATTCAATGTGTTTGCGGCAGCAAAAATTCTCGGAAGACCAGCTCCGGGCTACACCTCCGGAGAAGCAATTGCCGCCATGGAAGATGTGGCCAGCAAAGTCCTGGGGGACGAATACGCCATGTCCTGGGTTGGATCCGCCTATCAGGAAAAACTGGCCAGTGGGGGATTCCTCAATGCAATATTGCTGGGACTGCTGGTGGTATTTTTGATCTTGGCGGCTCAATATGAACGCTGGTCTCTGCCATTCGTCATAATGATGGCGGTTCCGTTTGGTGTATTTGGAGCAGCGCTGTTGGTTTTTCTCAGACAATACAGCAACGATATATATTTTCAGGTTGCGCTCCTAACTCTTGTCGGATTATCCGCCAAAAACGCCGTTCTCATTGTGGAATTTGCAGTTTCATATCGGGAATCTGGAGAATCCATTCTAAATTCCGCCCTGAAGGCAGCGGAGACACGCTTCAGACCAATCATCATGACGTCGTTGGCGTTTATTTTGGGATGCCTACCACTCATGATCAGTAGTGGAGCCGGCTGCGGCAGTCGCAACTCCCTCGGAACCGGAGTCGTTGGTGGCATGATCGGAGCAACATTGCTGGCTCCGCTGATCGTTCCACTGCTGTACGTCATCGTGACCAGACTAAGTGAAAAAAATAGAGGAGAAACAAATGCATAAAAAACGCCTAATAGTTGGATTTATACCAATGATTTTTCTTGTAGGCTGTGAAGTTGGGCCGGATTACTCTCCTCCTAAACTGGATCTGCCGGCTCCGGACGCCAAATCATCGGCCATGGATCGCGATATTGACACATTTATGTCCGAAAAATGGTGGAAAATATTCTCTGACTCTTCCATAAATAAATTGGAAGATTCCGCCATTGCGCATAACTACGATCTAAAACAGGCCATCGCTAATATTGAAGAGGCAAGAGCCGCCGCTGGAATTACCGCTGCAGATCTGATGCCAACAGTGGGCGCACTAGTTTCCGGCGATAAGACACATGTCTCCAAAAAAACTGCAACTCCAATGCGAGATACAGTGGATTACCTCGGCGTCAGCAATGTGTCCTATGAGTTGGATTTCTTCGGAAAATATCGGCGAGCAAACGAAGCTGCACGCGCTATTCTCCTCTCTTCCCGAGCCGCAAAAGAAGTAGTGCTGCTGACAATAACCGCTGATGTCGCAAAAACATACTTCCTGCTGAGAGCTCTAGATGCCAAACTGGCCATCGCTCGGCGAACTCTAAAAACCCGCGAAGAAAGTCATCGAGTTTACAAAAGTAGATTGCAAAATGGCTACTGTACGGAGTTGGACTGTCTCCGCATAGAATCCGATATGTCTTCCGTCGAGGCTACTGTGCACGACCTAGAAGCCGCTGTGGCAAAAACAGAAAATGCACTGGGAGTATTGATCGGCGACAGTCCTCGAAAAATTATGTCGCAAAAGATTAGTCGCGGGCAATCATTGGAAAAATTAAGAATCACCTCCAATGTTCCGAACGGAATACCATCAAACCTGCTGCAGAGAAGGCCAGATGTGCTGCAGGCTGAAGGACAGCTCATCGCCGCTAATGCTAAAATCGGCGAAGCAATAGCTATGCATTTTCCTTCCATATCCCTAACCGGAATATTCGGATTTGAAAGCAAATCCTTGACGGATTTATTCAGCAACGGGTCCGATTTATGGAAACTTTCTGGAGGTATCTCTCTGCCAATTTTTAGCGGCGGAAAAATTTCGTGCATGAGCGCAGTGGCAAAAGCTCGCTACAAAAAAACATTGGCACTCTATGAAAAAACCGTGCAAAATGCCTTCCGAGAAGTGCTGGATGCCTTGATTTCTAGAAGAAAAAATAGCGAAATCGTTAAATCTCGTACCCGCCAAATGAACGCGCTGAAAAAAAGCTATAACATCGCTCAGACACAAAAAGAATCCGGTCTGATTGGCATGCTGGATCTATTAGACGTCGAAAGAGGACTCTTGGCCGCAGAAATGGAATTGGTGGGCGCTTTACAAAATCACATGAACTCAATAGTTGATCTGTGCAAAGCACTCGGAGGCGGTTGGAATAAAAATCGTTTGAAATAATTCCAGCATAGAAAGAAAATGCCGGATATCAACAGTTCAACTATAACAGCGATTTGATGCGCAAAAAATCCATCCACACTTCTCTTTTTTGAGATGGAGAGCGCAGCAAATATGCCGGATGAAACGTCGCAAAAATTCTAGCAGAAATTTCATCTATGCCAAAGAATCGTCCGCGTAGCTGCGATAGGCTTTCGTTGGTTTGCAGCAGAGTTTTTGAGGCAGTTCCTCCCAAACACACCACTATTTTCGGATTTATTAGGTTTATGTGCTTCAGCACGTAAGGACGGAACAACGTCATTTCTTCCGTTGTGGGAGTGCGATTTCCCGGCGGACGCCACGGCAATATGTTAGTAATGTACACTTTAGTGCGATCCAATCCGACTGCATTCAGTATTTTATCCAGCAGCTGACCACTTTGCCCCACAAAAGGCTGTCCTTGCTTATCTTCTTCTGCTCCAGGAGCTTCACCCAGAAATAAAATTTCGGCGCTTTCGTTACCGACGCCAAAAACCATATTGAGAGCGCACTCTTTTAGGGAAATATTGACCTTCGCCATTGCCGTTTTTAGTTCTGCCAGCGTCGAAATTCCCTTTTGGGATTTTTGCGCGGCGTTTTGCTCGGAAATTATGTCGAAAACGCCAGCTTCGGAGAACCATTCGGCTATTTGACGTAATTTCTGCGGCGAAAGTGTCATCGATTCAAAGCTTCCTCTATTAATTTTTTGGTATTTGCGACGCCATAGAGGGCAATAAAAGTTCCCATGCGCGGTCCTTCATCCTGGGCGAATAAATGCCTATAGAGTACTTTGAACCACGATTTTAGATCTGCGAAATCGTGTCTTTTGCCGACCTCAAAGACGGCGTTTTGTATGATGCTTACATCTTCATCGCCTTTAAATTTATCTAGCTCGCTCCATAGATCGGCGAGAGCTGCCATTTCGACTTTGTCTGGGACCGAATAAGTTTTTTTATTTTTTATGAAATCCTGATAATAATTTATGGCGTAGGTAACCAATTTATCCAGAAAGGGCATATTTTCTGGGCTTGCGTCATTTTTATATTTGCGAATGAATCCCCACAAGACGCTGCTATCGTCTGTGTTACAGACGCTTACCATATTCAGCAGCAGCGAAAAAGATAAATCCGACTCGCTTTTCGGTGGATTTCCGGCGTGAATGTGCCAGACTGGATTGTCAATGCGTTTTTTATCCTCCTGAGTTTCGTAATTTTTTAGATGGGAGGCATAGTCATCCACCTGTCTCGGAATGACGTCGAAATATAATTTTTTAGCACTTTTGGGAGACGCAAACATATAATTTGCAAGACTTTCCGGAGGTGCGTAGCGGAGCCAATCGTCCATGCTAATGCCGTTTCCCTTGGATTTGGAGATTTTTTTTCCTTCTTCATCCAGAAACAGCTCATAATTAAATCCTTCCGGCGGAGTTCCTCCGAGGATTTTGCAAATTTTTGACGATAACTTCACGGAATCAATGAGATCTTTTCCGGCCATTTCGTAATCTACGCCGATGGCTACCCAACGAGCGGCCCAATCGACTTTCCACTGCATTTTGCAATTGCCGTTGGTCACAGGGACTTCCGTCATGGTTCCGTCCTCATCTCTGAATAGGACAGTACCGGCGTCTACATTGTATTTTTCGATGGCCACTTGCAATACCTTACCGGTTTTGGGCGAAATCGGCAAAAACGGACTATAGGTGGCGGCTCTTTCTTCCCGAAGACTGGCCAGCATTACATCAAGTATTTCCTCATGGTGCTTTAGAACCTTCAGCAGGATATCATTGAAGCGACCGTTTTTGTACCAATCGGTGGAGCTTTGAAACTCATATGCGAATCCAAAGGAATCCAGGAATTCCTGCAATTTATTGTTGTTATGATGGCCAAAGCTAACGTGGCAGTTGAATGGATCCGGAACTTCCGTCAGTGGATAACCAAGATATTGTGCTATCAGGGGTTTGTTAGGAATATTGTCGGGAACTTTGCGCAAGCCGTCTCGATCGTCCGAGAATGCGTAGATCTTTCCCTTTAGACCTGTCAGACATTCAAAGGCGTGCTTGACGTAGGACGTCCGAGCGACTTCGCCGAAAGTGCCTATGTGCGGCAATCCGGAAGGACCGTAGCCGGTCTCCAGCAGCGCAAACCCCTTCCGCTTGACGCTCTCGCGCGCCGCTAATTTGCGAGCTTCTTCAAATGGCCAGGATTTCGCATTTTCATAAATCTTTTCATCGAAACGCATTTTCTCTCCGATATTATGCCCAATGGGTTATTGTAGAATAAAAACGTTTCTCTTGCTAGAGAAAACTTACCGCCCTACGGATTCGGAGACATCCTGGCTCTGAGACTTATTCTCCATATTTATTATATTGATAGCCCGCCGTTTCAGGTCCTACGTTGCGCGCGTCTCTCTCCCATCCTGTAACATGCGGCTCTCACTTCTCAGTAACCGGCTCTTCCCACTTATGTAACGTGTGGCTTTCCTACCTCCTGTAATACCAAATCCCATTTTGAATTATCCAAATTTCTTCTGGAATGAACTTTGTACCAGTCGTTGCCCAGTCGGCAATGGCAAATCAGAGATGGGATCTGGTGTAATACGGCGGCTTTTCCCACCAACTCCAGTGGCGCGCTGCTCTCCCACCTCCTGTAATACGCGGCTCTGTCCCCACCTGTAACACGCTGGCTTTCCCCACTCCTGTAACACGTGGCTTTCCCACCACTACTGTAACATGCAGCTCTCTCTCCACTCCTGTAATACGCGGCTCTCTCCCCACTCCTGTAGTATGTGGCTTTCCACTCTCCTGCGGCGCGCTGCTCTCTCACCTCCTGTAACATGAGGCTTTCCACTCTCCTGCGGCGCGTGGCTCTCTTCTTTCCTGTGACGCACGACTCTCACTTCTCCAGTGGCGCGCTGCTCTCCCACCTCCTGTAATACGCGGCTCTGTCCCCACCTGTAACACGCTGGCTTTCCCCACTCCTGTAACACGTGGCTTTCCAATCTCCAGTGACGCACGACTCTCGCTTCTCCAGTGGCGCGCAGCACAGATTCCCACACATATCATGGTAGCAAAAATGTCTTAAAAATTCGTTAATTTATAGAAATTTTTCGCCGTTAACGAAAATTTTACAATTTTTTGATATCATGGTACATGGTGGAAAAGGTGTCGGCGCACAGTTATGGAAGTATAAATCGGTGAGAAATAACCCTTAGCATCAATGGGGGGCCAGGATACGTAGTGTTGTAAGTGTCGCGAGCGTTTTTTCTTGTAATTTTTATCGCTTACATATAAAGTGTAGCTGTGGTGAGTGTACTCATCGCAGGAGCCGTCTGCGGATAGCTCCGGGGAGCTGTTCACAAATTGCCTTTTCTGGTTTTTTGTCGTCGGATCTGCATTCGAGTCCCTATGTAGGAAAAATACATTGCGGCTCTGTGCTATGTTCCTGCAAAAAATCCTTCAGAAGTCTGGTTTGTGAGGAGATCATAATATGCATGCAAAAATTGGATTTGTGGGAGGTCCATAGGTCCGTTCGGTCTGGGATTTTGTTATCTCGGCGTTATTTTTGCAGAGGTTTAACCGAAAAAGGAGAAAAAGATGTTAAGTGTTTCCGTGAGAAGTTTACTTGAGGCTGGCGTGCATTTTGGACACCAAACTCGTCGCTGGAATCCGAAAATGGCTCCATATATATTTGGATCCAAAGATCAGATCCACATAATTAATCTCGATAAAACTCTTGTGCTATTGCAGGGGGCCCTGAAAGTCGCCGGCGATATTGCCGCAGAGGGCGGTCGAGTTTTGTTTGTGGGAACTAAGCGTCAGGCCAGCGATCGTGTGGCTGAAGCGGCGAAAAAATCCGGTCAATATTATGTGAATCATCGCTGGCTGGGCGGAATGCTGACCAATTGGAAGACGGTTTCTCAGTCCATAAAGAAGCTGGAATGGCTGGAAAAAAGATTGCAGGATCCGGATGTAGCATTGAAAAAGAAAGAAGTTTTGGGCATTCAGAGGCAAACTGACAAATTAACCAGAGTTCTCGGTGGAGTGCGGAACATGGGAGGCGTGCCGTCGCTGTTGCTGGTGCTGGACGTCATTGTGGATAATACAGCGGTGGAAGAGGCGCGTGTCCTCGGTATTCCCGTAATTGGGATCTGTGACACTAATTCCGATCCGACTTTGATCGATTATCCGATTCCCGGTAACGATGACTCCGTGAGAGCAATAGATTTGTATTGTTCTTTGTTCGAAAGTGCAATAATCGATGGTATTCAGAGAGGATTGACGTCCGCTGGAGTCGATATTGGTGCTTTGGAAAATCCAATAAATGAAACTATCCCAGAATCTTTGGAGGAATATGAATCGGTTTCCGAAGAATCTGGTCTATAGGTATAAACTTAAAATTTAATTATGGTTGAGGAAAAAAAATTAAGGAGGAGTTATGGTTAACGTTACGGCGGAAGAAGTAAGGGCACTTAGACATCGCACCGGAGCTGGCTTGATGGACAGCAAAAGAGCTCTGGAAACCTGCAATGGTAATATAGAAGAAGCGGTGGATCTGCTGCGCAAAAAAGGATTGGCGACGGCCGCTAATAAATCCAGTCGCGTTGCGGCGGAGGGATTAATTGGCGTGTTCGTGGACGACAAAAAAGGCGTGCTCGTGGAAGTAAATGCAGAAACGGATTTTGTAGCCCGCAATGAATTGTTTCAAAAATATGTGGCTGAAGTCGTAAAACATGCCTGTCTGAAACAATTATGTGTTGACTCTCTGAAATCGGCGAAGCATCCGGGTAAGGAACATACGGTTCTCGATGAATTGACTAGCCTCATAGCCGTAATTGGCGAAAATATGAATCTGCGGCGAGTAGAGCACGTGAGCGTGCCCGAAGGCGTTGTGGTTTCCTATGTGCACAATAAAATTTCTCCAACTCTTGGGAAAATAGGAATTTTGGTGGCTCTGGAATCCGCCGGCGACAAAGAAAAATTGCAGGAATTGGGACGATGTCTGGCTATGCACATCGCAGCGGCACATCCCCTATCGATTTCTGTGGAGGATCTGGATCCAGCGGTCGTGGAGAGAGAACGCAACATCGTTACGGAGCAGGCTCAGAGCACCGGTAAAACCGGATTCATAGATAAAATCATAGATGGAAGACTAAGAAAATTCTATGAAGAAGTAGTGCTGCTAGAGCAAACTTTCGTCGTCGACGGCGAAACAAAAATAAAAGATCTCATCGCCAAGATCTCCAAAGAAATTGGAGCACCAATAATAATCAAAAAATTTGTGCGGTTCGCCTTGGGGGAAGGCATCGAAAAACAAACGGTTGATTTTGCAGCCGAAGTTGCGGCACAATTGAAATAATTTGGCGAGAAAGGGCCATTTATGAAAAGAAAATACCATCGTGTGCTGTTAAAAATCTCCGGAGAGTTTCTCATGGGAAATTTGGACTACGGCATGGATGTAAAAACCGTTGATCGCATAGCCAACGAAATCGTTGCTGCCCATAACGATGGCTGTCAAATCTGCATTGTCGTAGGAGGCGGAAATATTTTTAGGGGAGCCTCCGCCGCGGCATTTGGCATGCACAGATCCGTTGCCGACAACATCGGTATGCTGGCCACCGTAATGAACGCCATCGCGCTGCAGAACTCCATCGAAAATCTCGGAATCCAAACGCGAGTGATGTCCGCCGTGCACATGCCCACCATATGCGAGCAGTATATTCGGCGGAAAGCACTGCGTCACATGGAAAAGGGGCGATTGGTAATATGTGCCGCAGGCTCCGGAAACCCGTACTTCACAACCGATACGGCGGCGACGTTGCGAGCCCTCGAAATGGAATGCGACGTCCTGCTGAAGGCTACTAAAGTCGCCGGCGTATACACGTCCGATCCAGATAAAGACTGCGATGCAAAATTCATAGAAACATTGTCCTACAAAGAAATGCTGGAAAAAGATCTTAGGGTTATGGATCAAACGGCCATCGCATTGGCTCGGGAAAATAACATCTCCATTATTGTATTCTCCATAAAAGAAAAAGGTAATTTCGAAAAAGTTTTAACTGGTCAAGGACGCTGTACAGTCATATCATAATTGCTAGAGGAAAAATGTTTATAGAAAATTTAAAGAAAAAAATGAGCGCCAGTTTCGATAATATGCTAAAAGATTTTGGCGGACTCAGAACCGGTCGTGCTTCCGCAACAATTCTTGACAATATAATGGTCGAGGCCTACGGCAGCATGGTTCCAATTCAGCAGGTGGGAACAGTAAGCGTGCCGGAAGCACGTCTCATTACAATACAAGTGTGGGATACTTCCCTCCTAAAACCAACGGAAGTAGCTATACGAAACTCTCCAGTAGGACTAAGTCCGGTTATCGATGGTCAGCTCATACGCATCGCCATTCCAGACCTCAGCGAAGAACGCCGAAAAGAAATTTGCAAACTCGCCGGAAAATACGCCGAACAAACAAGAGTGGCCATTCGTAACGTCAGACGAGAAGGCATGGACGATATCAAAAAACAGGAAAAAAATAAAGAAATAAGCGAAGATACTCATAAAAAATTGGCCGACGATGTGCAGAAATTAACAGATGAATTTATAAAAAAAATAGACGCATCCCTGGCTCTAAAAGAAAAAGAAATAATGAAAGTATAGTATGAGTGGAGCTATTGCAAAACCTGCTATGACAGAAAATTTTGAGGATCAACTAAATAATGTTGAACCAGCAATCTTTACACCATCGCCGTCCAATAATAAAAAATATGAGGATTGCGGAAAATTGTGCCACCTGGCCTTCATTCTGGACGGAAATCGCCGCTGGGCCCGATTCAGAAATCTGCTGCCGCTGTTCGGGCATCGTAAAGGCTACGAAAATGCCAAAAAGTTAATTTCGTCCATGGGAAAATACGGCATAAAATACGTTACCTACTACGTATTCTCCCAAGAAAATTGGAATAGATCCCCAGAAGAAGTCAGCTTTCTAATGGATCTTCTGCGGGAATTATTTTTTTCCTCCGCTTCTTTTTTTCACAAAAATAATGTGCGCCTGGTGACCATCGGAAATTTGAAAAATCTTCCCGATGACATTCAGCAAAGTATAATATCTTTGGAAAATGAGACAAAAAACAACGACAGCATTACCTTGATCATGGCCGTCAGCTACTCGGGACGTGATGAAATTCTGCGGGCCGTAAAAAAAATCTCCCGGGACGCACTGGCGCAAAAAATTAATTTGGATACGCTAACCGAAGACGATTTTTCTTGCTATCTTGATACCAAAGGCATCCCCTATCCGGACGCGATAATCCGAACAAGTGAGCGGCGCATCAGCAATTTTCTACTGTGGCAGTGCGCCTACTCGGAAATATTTTTTGTGGATAAATTTTGGCCGGATTTCTCCCCAGAAGATCTAGAAAATATTGTGAACGAATTTTTTCGGAGGAAAAGACGATATGGACGGTAATAATGGTGTTGTTGGGGTTATGGTGAAAGAAAAAGAAAATATTTCCAATTGTGGTCCAAAAAAAGAGCTTGTACAGCGTCTTTTATCTTCTATTTTATTTATTCCGGTGATTGCCATTGTATGTTTTGTGCCTTATGGCGTTCTATGCTGCCTGAGTTTGGCTGCTTTGGGAGCTATTATTCGGGAGATATTTTCAACAAAAATCAGTGAGAGATATGGCATTAGGATTGTGGCGACCGTCGTCTGTTTGGGAGGCATGTGCGGATTTATTTATTGTCGCAAGGTTTTGGGCACTGGCGCCTGTATATTTCTCATTTGTGCGTCTAGTTTTACGGACATCGGCGCCTATTGCTTTGGTAAAGCGATCGGAGGGCCGAAATTATGTCCGACTGTAAGTCCCAACAAGACCTGGGCCGGACTCTGGGGCGGAATTATTGTGGGGAATATCGCCTGCTATAGCCTTCGAAATTTATTTTTTTCGTTGTCGGGGACGTCGAAAGAATTCGTTAGCTTGTATACCTTGGTTTTGGTTCAATGCGTTATAATTTCGTCCGTGGTGGGAGATTTGCTGGAATCTTTTTTCAAGCGAAAAATCTCCGTAAAGGATATGGGGAGCACATTCCCGGGTCATGGAGGCTTTCTCGACAGGCTGGACAGCTTGATTGTGGCGTCGATAGCTCTGGCTCTGAAAATGGCTTTATTTTGATTTTAGGGGAGTTTTATGGACTATCTTTATTATTTAATCGCATTTTTTGCGGTCATCAATGTCATAGTATTTGTGCATGAACTAGGACATTATTTGGCAGCAAAAAGAGTTGGAGTGCAAATAACAACTTTCTCCATTGGAATGGGACCGGAAATATTCGGCTTTAACGATAAAAATGGTACCCGCTGGCGTTTCTCGCTGCTCCCCATAGGCGGATACGTGATGATGTTGGGCGATGCCGATGCCTCCTCCACCACAGTAGATACGGAGGCATTAAAAGAACTCAGCGAGGAAGAAAAACAAAAATCCATAATATGCAAAAGCAACTGGGAAAAAATACTGATTTCCTTTGGTGGGCCTTTTTTTAATTATCTCTATGCGTTTGTGGTGTTGTTCATAATGGGAATATCCTTCGGCGTTCCCAATCAATGTGCGCCAATTATCAGCGAAGTACTGAAGGACGCTCCGGCGGCTACTGCGGGATTCGTCGCCGGTGATAAAATCATTTCGCTGGACGGAAAAAAAGTCGAAAAATTTCGGGATGTGTTGGGAACCATAGCCAATAGCGACAAGTCGGAATTCACTTTCGAAATAGATCGTAACGGACAGTTAACGACTATCGTGGTGGCTCCCAAAATAACGGAAAAAAAGAAATTGATCGGAGGAGTGAGAAAAACTAAAATTATCGGTATAAAATGTGAAAAACCAGTTTTCGAGCGAATTTCTGTTTTTCAATCGCTAAAAAATGCCACTAAAGAGTGTATTTCATTGACGCAGGAAATGTTTTTCATGCTTTCTCGTCTATTTTCCGGCAAAAAATCGCTGGATGATTTCGGCGGTGTTGTGCATATGGCGTCGGTAGCCGGAGACATGGCCAAAACTGGGAATTTCGCCGTTTTAATATTTTTTACGGTGACGTTGTCGCTGAATTTAGGGTTTATCAATTTATTTCCTATGCCGGTTTTGGACGGCGGTAGAATATTTATCTGTTTTATTGAGCAAATAACGAAACGAAAATTAAACGAAAAATTTCTGGAATATATAATGATTGTATGTGCACTCTTGCTAATATTGCTTATGTCGGCTACAACGATAAATGATATATTAAGAATCGAAGCCGTTGATAAATTTGTGTCTAAAGTATTGGAGTAGTTTGTAAAATGAAAAGAATCATGATTTTGGCCAGCTGCTTGGTTTTTGCTAGTGTATCTGCTTATGTGGTCGATCAGATAGTATTTGAGGGCCTAGATAGGGTGGAAGAAGGAGCTTTATACGATTGCCTAAGCATAGAACCGCGTAAAGACTTCAATGATGACGACATTGACGCAACTCTCAAAGCTTTATTTCGAAAAGGATTTTTTTCAGATGTAAAATTATTGCATAGAGAAAAAAAACTTGTTATTCAGTGCGTGGAAAAACCAATGGTGGATCGAGTTGCGTTCGAAGGCAACGAGACCGCCAGCGAAGATCTTTTGAAAAATATCGTTGGTAATCGCATTGGAGAGGGGCGGCTATTTAGTCTCCATCTCATAAAGGACATTCTGGCTGATTTGCAGATAATGTATCGGGCATTGGGTTTTTATTCTGCCATTGTGGTGCCAAAGCTCATAAGACATCCGGGAAATAAAGTGGATGTGGTGTTTGAAATAAAAGAAGGTTCCAAAACCACGGTAAAAAAGATTGTTTTTGTTGGCAATAAAAGCTTCAGTGATGATGAATTGAAGGATATAATGTCCACCAAGGAGGAGAAAATCTGGAGGTTCTGGGATTATGAAAGCCATGTATTCCGCGAAGATAAAGTCGAAGTCGATATGGAAGCCATTAGTTCTTTTTACAAGAATCGCGGATATCCATTTTTCATGATTACGTCTTCCTATGCGGAAATGGATTTTGACAAAAAATCTCATCGCTGTACATTTACCATGGATGAAGGTGATTTATATCATATTTCTAACGTATCTCTTTTGTCGGAGGTGTCTACGGTCAAGGTCGAAGAGTTCGAACATTTTTTGACGCTAGAAAAGGAAAGCGTGTATAACGAGCATTTGATCAATGCAAATCGCGATGAAATACGCAGAAAAATTGCTTTGAAAGATAATCCTTTCATAGATGTGGTGGTAAAAATCGATTTTGATCAGAAGAAAAAATTAGCCTCCATCAGATATATTGTTGTGGAAAGGCCTAAGGTATTTATCGAAAGAATTGACATCGTGGGCAATACACGAACGCTGGATCGAGTCATTCGTCGAGAATTTTCCGTCCACGAGGGGGACGCGCTGAACGTCTATAAGGTGCAAAAGACCATCGAAAAGCTTCGGGCCATGGGATATTTCGATGAAGTGGAAATATCCGAGGAAGAAGGATCCGTAACCGACAAAAAAGTCCTGGTGGTGTCCGTAAAAGAAAAGGATAGTACGGCGCAGGTTCGTCTGGGACTCAACATCAGCGACGCCGACGGATTCGGTGGATTCGTTGGATTCGTGGAGCATAACCTCATGGGAACCGGACGAGTACTCTCGGCTGATATATCATGGATGCAGAGATATTACGGAGGAAAAATCGATATCTTCGATCCAAGATTTATGGATCAAAACTTCGGAGCAGGTATGTCGCTGGGTGGCAACTCCTACGATAGAAAAAATATAGACCAAAGTATGGTAAAAAATATATATATTTCTCCGTATGTCAGATATGTCTTGACGGAAAGTTTATATCACACATTTAGATATACATTGTCCAGAAGCAACAGAGTCCACAAATATAAGGACAAAAATAGAAAAAATTACAATATAACAAAACTGATGGAAGAAGAATACGGTAAATATACCAGCGGCGAAATATCTTCGACCTTGATGTATGATAAAACCGATAATTCCTATGAGCCTAGAAACGGCTACGAACTGTCCATGACAAACTCCTACGCTGGAATAATAGGAAATGTTTGCTATTTCAAAAATGAACTTAACGCAAAATTCTACAAAGCAATCACCGAAAGAGTTACCTTCATAATCGACGCCAATATTGGACACTTAAAGGAAATAAAAGGAACACGCAGCGTGCATCGCTTCTCGCTGGGAGGAGACGGCTTCAGTATGCGCGGCTTCGATAGCGGCGGCATCGGCCCTCGCGATCAAGAAGACAACAGCATCGGCGGAACCAAGTACTGGACCTTAAGTCTAATGGCAAAAGCCCCGTTGTCCACTAAGGAAATCGGCATAAATGGCGTACTGTTTATTGATTTTGGTAGCGCTTGGGGAACCAAACATGCCAAAAACGACGTGCATGATTCCAGTGCCATAAGATCATCTGCCGGAGTTGCCATCGAGTGGTCGAAGTCGCCGTTGGGAGTTCCTCTATCGTTTGTCTTTGGTTTCGCTCTTAAAAAACAGCCATTCGATAAGAAACAGACATTTACTCTAACGGGAATTATGTGATGCGGAACTATTGCCTTTCATGTCTTATTATTGGAATAGCAATCGCTTTGGGTAATGTCGACGCCAAAATTACACAAAAACAAGAGGAAAAATGCCCATCTGAGCAAAGTGCTATTCCATTGGCATTGATTGATCTAAAAAAAGTCGCCTCCAGATGTAAAGCCGGAAAAAACATCGAAAAACAAATGGTGGAAATCAATAATCAATCGAAAACAGCTCCTCTAGAGTTGGAAGATAAAATAAAATCCATGGAGCAAGATAAAAGCTCAGATTTTGACAATAGAAAAATCGAAGAAATGCAGCTCATTCTCTACGATATGGTGCGCACTAAGCGCTATCAGATAAACGAGGCCTACAAACAAGCAATTTCAAAGCTAGAAAGCCTCATAAAAGACACAGTGAAAGCTATTTCTATTTGCGATGGCATAGGCACCGTAATAGAGTTGGACGCCGTCGTGTACGCCAGCGATCATTGTCGAGATATTACAGAAGATGTAATCAATGAGCTTGATGCTCACTGTCAGTCCATAAAAGTAGAGGTAAAAGAGTAAGAAGGTATTGATTATGATAGATAAAATTTTTTTTGGAGACGTAAAACATGTAATGCTTTCTGAATTGGCAATTATAGGAGGCTTCACAAAGGTAAAAGACGTAGATTTTCCCATAACAGGGGTCGCAACTCTCGCCAGAGCTGGATCCGGGGATCTGTCTTTTTTTTCCGGCAGAAAATACATAAGTGACCTAAAAAATACCAAAGCCAGCGCAGTCATATTGACGGAAGCTAATCTCAATGATTTGCCTGAAAATGTAGTAGGACTCGTATCGTCAAACGTCATGGTCGGATATGCCAAAGCTCTAGATGTGCTATATCCACCGGAGCCGCATCTGCATCACATATGCAGCACTGCAAAAATTCACGAAACTGCAAAAATCGGAGACGGCTGCTATATCGGCGATAACGCTTTCATCGGTGAAAATGTCGAAATAGGAGACAACGTCTTCATCGGTCGAAATACGGTGATCGAGGATAACTGCAAAATCGGCTCCGGCAGTAATATTCGCAACAATGTTGTCATTTCCCATAGCATAATCGGCAATGACGCCCGCATTAATTCCGGAGCGGTGATAGGTGAGTCAGGCTTCGGAATTTTACCAACCGGTTCCGGCATGGTCTATGTGAAACAACTGGGACGGGTCATCATAGGAGATCGCGTAAGAATCGGCGCCAACACCACTGTTGATCGAGGCAGCATCGATGACACCGTCATTGGCAACGACACCATCATCGATAATCTTGTGCAATTGGGACACAATGTCCAAATCGGCGAAAAATCCATATTGGTCGCCCAAGTGGGCATTGCCGGCAGCACCAAGATCGGAAACAACGTCGTACTGGCAGGACAGGTGGGCGTCGTTGGCCATATTGAAATCGGAGATGGAGTCATGGCCGCCGCCAAAAGCGGCATCGCCAGCAGTGTCGAGCCGGGACAAATGGTGGGAGGAATTCCAGCACTGGACGCTGATCTCTGGAAAAGACAAGTGGCCTTCCTCAAAACATCAGTTGCAAGAAAAAAAACAACTACGTGATTTAGGAGTACGTAAATGAGTTCTGAAGATCTGATCAATCTCACTCTTGACATAAACGAAATAAAAAAATATCTGCCACATCGGTACCCGATGCTAATGATCGATCGCATAGAAAAATTGCGGCCGGGTGAGAGCGCTATCGGCATAAAAAATGTCACCGTAAACGAGCCGTTTTTCTCGGGACATTTTCCGAATAAGCCCATAATGCCTGGCGTTTTCATCGTGGAAGCTATGGGACAAACGGCGGGAGTCGTGGTGGCAAAAAACATGGAACTCTCCCAAAATGGACTGGTGTATTTTATGGCCATGGACAATGTTAAATTCAGAAAACTCGTAGAACCAGGCAATGTCCTGCAGTTGCATGTTCAAAAAGAAAGAAGGCGTGACAACGTTTGGCGTTTTAGGGGAGAAGCTTTGGTCAATAATACATTGGTGGCGGAAGCGATTTTTACGGCAATGATTGTAATACCGGAAGAAAAATAAATTTACTCCCGGAGGAGGTGCTCTTGATACATAAAACAGCCATAGTTTCTCCAGATGTGCAAATTGGAGAAAATGTAAAAATCGGCCCATATTCTCTGATAGAAGGCAATGTCGAGCTGAAAAATAATGTGGAAATAATGTCCCATGTCTGCATAGGTGGTTATACGGTGGTCGGAGAGGGAACGCGGGTATTCCCATTTGCCACCATTGGCTATGCGCCGCAGGATCTGAAATTTAAAGGAGAAAAATCTCGCTTAATTATCGGAAAAAATAATGTCATTCGGGAATACGTTACCATGCATCCGGGAACGGAGAGCGGCCGCATGGAGACCGTCATTGGAGACAATAATTTATTTATGATAGGAGTACATATTGCCCACGATTGCATCATCGGTAACAACGTCGTCATGGGAAATAACGCTACCCTCGGCGGACATGTCACCATTGGCGATAATGTCATAATCGGAGGACTCTCGGCATTGCATCAGTTTGTAAAAGTCGGTTGTGGAGCCATAATTGGAGGAATGTCCGGCGTGGAAAAAGACGTCATTCCCTACGGCGCCGTAAAAGGAGACCGAGCGTATCTGTCCGGCATTAATTTGGTGGGACTTCGACGAGCAAACGTCTGCAATAGCGAAATACATGCGGTGCAAAAAGCCTGCGATATCCTCTTTTCCAATGATAATATCCTGGCTGATAATCTAGAGCTGGTGGAAAATATGTATCCTCATGAACACTGCGTTCAGGAAATCGTGAAATTCATGAAACAAAAAACAAGCCGCTCATTTTGTAAACCGATTGATGTATATGAGCACAAAACAAAAACATGACGACCGCGTGTGCATAATTTGCGGAGGCGGGTGTTATCCGCAATTGGTGGCTCAAGCCTGCGTCGCTAAAGGCATTGGATTTTGCCTGCTATTTCTGGAAGGTAGTTCTGCAAATTCGAAGCTTTGGACTAGAGAAATTTCCTATTCTAATGTGCCGTTTTTGTCCATCGGCTTCGGAGAAATAGCAAAAGCTCTGGATTTTTTCCATCGCAATGGCGTTAGCGAAATTATTTTTGCCGGTGGCGTTAAACGCCCGAATTTCCACGAAATTTCGCTGGACAAAAAGGGAATATCCTGGCTTTTGAAGCTTGGTACAACTATTTTTTCCGGTGACGATGCTCTGCTGAAAAAATTATCTGATCTGCTGGAAACGGAGGGTTTTAAAATCCGCGCCGGTACGGATCTGCTGGACGATATTTTTGTGCGAAATGAGGTTCTTAGCCATCGTCATCCGACCGAAGCCGACTACGCGGACATCCAGCGAGGATTGGAGGTCGCAGCTGCCATAGGTAACCAGGACATTGGTCAGGCGGTGATCGTCTCTGAGGGACTCATTCTTGGCGTCGAATGCGTAGAAGGCACGGACGCTTTGGTCGAAAGATGCGCTTTCCTGAGAAAAACTGAAACCGGCGGGATTCTTGTAAAAACGTCTAAGCCACAGCAGGACTATCGGCTGGATCTGCCCACCATCGGTCCGAAAACCATTGATATACTGAGTCGCCATCATTTCTCCGGTGTCGCAGTGGAAGCCGGAAAGTGCATTGTCATCGATAAAAAATCCGTGATCGAGCAGGTTAATAATTATTCTATGCTTTTTTGCGGATGCATTAGTAGAGCCAAAAATTCCTAACCTATCATGGGTTTGCCCTATTAGCGCGAACTATGGTGCTCCCCTCACCACCCTACGGGATCGGAAGATCCTGGTTCTTGGACTAATACCAGATCCCATCTCTGTTTGTCATGATTTGCCATTGTCGACGGGGCAGCGCTTGGTACAGAGCGCCTTCCGAAAACAGTTTAGCTAATCCAAAATGAGATCTGGTATAAGCTTTATAGTCTCACTTCTATTTGCACTTACTAGTTTTACAACTCGCCTGTGTTTGCTTTAGGTTGCCGCAAAAGCTCTATCGATTTTTGGCCGCTGCTAAAGTTTTTTTTGGCAGTTTCCAAAGCTTTGTGCAAATCACCAACTTTTGATTCTGCAACAATTTTTTTCAAATCATCAATCGATAGTTTGGAATCATATATATCGGTTATTAGAGGCTTATTAGTCGTAGGATTCTTGGCATTAAACAATTTGCTTCTGAGTTGACCAAAATTTGGTTGTTTATCTAGGAAATCAATCATAGATTGCAGTTCTTTTCTGCCCTGAGGAGTAGGAGTTACATTGTAATAAGATACTCCAGTAAATAAAGTGGTAAACGTAAGCGCAAGACTATCATTTCGGCATAGCTTAAGGAAAATTAGCGCTTCTATTATTTTCTGGTTATCATCATTTTTTACTATTTTTCGATAATCGATCTTATTCAAAGCTCCAAAGAACTGTTGTACTGCGGAGAGCAAGCCTTTCTGTGTCTCTATACCTTGTGTCTTGCCAGCGGCCTTGGCACTGTCTTCGATAACTTTTGCTTCGTTTATGTTCTTAGACATTTCAGTAAGCTGGATCCGCAAATCTGATAACTGCTTATAAGTCGCCTTTTTGTCTTTTTGTGAATCGCAAATTTTTGTAAAATTGCTTGTCATACTAGATAGCTTTTTAATATATGCATCAGGAATTTGCTTGCTAATTATATTTTCAAGCAATTCTCCTATTTGTAGCAATTCTGCCTTGATTTTTTGAGCTTCTTCATCATTTCGTTTATTATTCAGACCAGATTGTTCAATTAATCGCTGCATCCCTTTTTTACTAATCTCTATTTCTTTCTTCTGTTGTATGGCTATAGTTTCTTGCGCTAGTTTTTTTAAACTACTAAGATATGTGCCATCATCATAATCATCCTGATATTTGTTGGCATTTCTAAAGAATGCTTCTGCACTTTCGGCGTGTAGAGATAGGGTTTTTTTAATTTTATCCTGCATATCTTTTAGCATTTTTTCTCGTGTTTCTTTTACTTTCGACTCATCAACGTTCTTTTTATTGGAGTTTTCCGCATCAAATGACTCCAATTGTTCATAAAAATTCGCTAATTCATCATGCAATTCTCGGAGCATATAAATTAACGTTCCAGACTCCGCAAACAATCCATTTGCTAGCACTTCACCTATTTTTTTCTTATTTCCTGGTAATATTTCTTTTATAGCCCTCAAAATACTATTGCCAGTACGTGGACAAATTTTATCAAGAAGCAATTGTATATCCTCTAAGGATTTTTTAGAGTCTTCGCTCCAAAGTTTTTTATTATTTAATTTTTTAGACACTATTTGGACGTCATCTCTCCATTGGCGGATTTCTTCATCCAATTCTGCTCCTTTTTCAGAAATATTGGAATAGTTGCTATCGTTTGCGAGGAAAGCAAGCCCCTTATGTAATTCTTCAGTGCCTTTTTTATATAATAATATTTTTAATTCTTCGAGGATATTGTCAGCTGCTATTTGATATGCTTCACTTTCAGTGGGAAATGTATCCAATGCATCATTTAACGCCTCAAGTGACTTCATTGTAACTGTCGTAAGCAATCCTTTAATTTGCTTTTCGATTTCATCATAGCTTTCAGATTTTTTTGGCAGCTTATTTTTAATATTTGCAAGTGATTTTTTAATGTTTTTCACGACAGATTTTACCTTGCCAGCATCTACACCAAGAACGACGCTATCAATATCTGCAAGCAACTTATCAATACTTTTATCTTTTCTTGTTTTGGCGTATGTCTCGGTGAGTTTTAATGTTGCTCCAAAAATTTTCGCTAATTCTTTTTGACATTGTTTTGTTTCTTTTGAATCTGCTGCATTATTTTTTATTGCGTTAGCGTTCAAGTCCCAGAAACCCTTTAGCGCTTCATCGAGTCCATTAAGTAGTTCGCATGCTAGAAGAAATAATTTGTCAGCAATATTTTTATCTATCTTTGCCATGAAGCTTTCAAATTTGCTTGCTATACCCTTGTCGACAATTTTATTTAATTTCTTAAAGTTGGCGTTGACGCTACTTTTGCGCTCTTCAATATTTTTTTGGAAATGTGCTAAAATTTTTTCTTCTTTATTTTTACTCATTCCGCCTGGTTGCAACATTTTTACTACTCCATTGCTAATCAATTGTAAAGCAACAATGTAGTTTTTGAAGAAGTCAAGCGATAGCGTACTTAACTTAATAGTATTATTATATATTTTTTTATCTTCCGGGCTAGTGGATTTTTCTGCAATTTTTCGCCTCAGAGTAAATTCGGTCAGTGTGTTTAGTTTTGCTAGATCTCCGCATTCAATAATAAGGTTATTTGCCGCTGAAGCCAAAGATAGCAATGTTTCTGCGTCAATGCCTATTTCCTTTTCCACAAATACTTTCCGTTTTGTTAATTCAAGTTCCGAAGATGCTTTTCGTTT
>JAITAC010000103.1 GCA_031284345.1 Holosporaceae bacterium
GGCGACCGGAAATTTGATCCGCACTCCAGTCATCCATCAAACCTTTTAGTACCAGAGTCTCTCCCTCCATTTTTTCCGAAATCCTGCTTGCCGATGATCTTCGATGCGACGTAACTAAATATTTTATTTTGGCCTTTGGGATGCCCTTAGGTTTCCTGTATAATACAATGGATGATAAGAAAATCGACCCAAATGAAAATAGATAAACTTAAAAATAGATTCTTGTTTCTAAATGAATTCAAAATTTTGTTTCTCATTATATTTTTAATATTTACAGTTAGTATATTGGGACAAATTAGTGCGTTCAACGGCGTATTCTCTAGCCCTGTGCAGAAACATCTACTGAGAATTGTCGGAGGGATAGCAGTCATGGCGCTGGTATATTTTTATGATTTCAAAATGTGGAATAATTTTGCTTATGTATTTTACGCATTTACTTTTATTTCACTAATAATTGTGGAGTTGCTAGGCGTCGTCAGACTCGGCGCTCAGCGTTGGATCGATTTGTATTTTTTCACGTTCCAACCATCGGAACTAATGAAATTAGCACTAATTTTGGCGCTGTCCCGCTACTATTCCGTACTACCTGCATATGAGGTCCACCTGCTGAAAAATCACATTCCGCCGATAATCCTAACGCTAGTGCCGACAATCCTGGTCCTAAAGCAGCCAGACCTCGGAACTGCAGGAGTTTTGTTTTTCGTGGGATGCGGCGTTATATTTTTATCTGGATTTCCTCTAAAAACTTTTGCCATGAGCTTTTTTTCTAGTTTGGTGCTGTGTCCGTTTAGCTGGTATTTTCTCCGCGATTACCAAAAAAATAGAATACTAACCTTCATTGATCCAGACAGAGACCCGCAGGGAACCGGCTATCACGTACTGCAATCGAAAATAGCCATAGGATCCGGGTATATGTTTGGAAAAGGATTTCTGCAGGGTACCCAAAGTAAACTAAATTTTCTTCCGGAAAAAAATACCGATTTTATATTTACAACTTTGGCAGAAGAATTTGGATTTTTCGGCGGCACAATTATTATTTTGCTTTTTTTAAGTCTAATTTTATATTTTTTTTGGTGCGGAGCCGTCACAAAAACGCCATTTGCTAAATTTTTATGCTACGGACTCGGATTACTTTTATTTTCACACGTATTCATCAACATTGCCATGGTCATGGGAATGCTACCAGTGGTTGGTATTCCGCTGCCTTTGCTCTCATACGGAGGAAGCTCCATGATTACATTCATGATCAGCTGCGGACTAATCATGTCGTCGCTGGCAAATCGGAAAATCAAATAAATTAACTTAATTTTTACGTATATGTCTTTAATATTTATGTGTAGATGATATTGAGGTGTTACGTTGTTTATATGGTGTTTATTTGTGATGGCGCTGCTGGTTGTTAGTCTCAATGATTTTTTATTCTTTCGCATAGAAAATGAAGTGGTACTATTTCTGATGGTACTATATGCAATTTCAATTATATCAGGAGTATCCGGCGGCAATTTTATGTTTGGAATCTCCACGGCTGTCGTCGTGTTTGTGATTACTTATATATTGAATAGGAAAAATCTCATCGGAGGCGGCGACGTGAAATTACTTTTTCCCCTCCTATTGTTCGCGGAAAGTGATATAGATGGATTTATAATAGGCATATCCGTATCCGGTGTATTATTGTCCGTGATTTATATATTGTGCTCGAAAAAAATATTTATTTTTAGAAAGAAAGCTATAATATGGCTCTGGAATTTTTATCAGGAACAGAAGGAATCTCTACTTTTTAAGTTCGTTTTACCATCATTGGGCAGAACAAATAAAAATATCGCCTTGGCGGGGAAATATCAAGTAAATGTTTGGAAACAGGAAATACCATACGGGATAGCGCTATCCTGTGGAGGTCTTTGGGTGGTAATAGAAAATTTGTTATCCAGGTGAAGATGACATGAACCATAAAAGAGATTTGATTCCGATAGCTCTTGCCGCCATAATCGCATTTGTGGTTACGGGACTTGTTAGGTTGTTCATACCAAGCGCCTCTTCCGTAAATGCCAAAAAAGCCATCGACGATGATAGCATACCAATGCCGGATATCCCCCTAATGTCCAAAGATAAAACCAAAAGAAAATCTTCCGTAGTTTCAGTACTTGTACTCTCGCAGGAAATCCAAAAAGATACCAAAATATCCATGGATAATTGTACCTGGAAAAAATGGCCGGAGGATATACTTCAGCCGTATTTCATCGCCAAAGACGGCAATGAAGTGCCTCTAAATAACGGTGCCGATTATAGCAACGCCATGAAAATGTGGGCCAAAACCGATATACCAGGTGGAATCCCCCTCACAATGCAAATGCTGACAGACGAAGATCCCGTTAAAAGAGCCGAAAGAGAAAAACAAGAAGCCCTGCAAAAAGAAATAGAAAAAAAAGAACAAATGAGAGAACATATGGTAAAACCAGGCATGAGAGCAATTACGTTTCCCCTCGATCAGAAAACAAATATATCAAGCAACATGATCTCTCCCGGCGATATAATCGATGCACTGATCGTGGAACAAAAAGGAGATAGAGTCAAAATTCATCGCTACAAAGGTCTAAGAATAATTGCCATCGATGGCCTTACTGAAACTCGCTCCCCTAAAGAAATCCAACCTCCTCCACCAACCGGAAAATTTGGAAAAATTGAACATATGATAGGTGCTGTCGGAGCTTCCGTCACCGCTAATCTAGCAATAGCTAAAAATATTACCCTCGAAGTAAGAGAGGATATAGTGGAAGCAATGGTAAAACAAACCGGAGAAAAAGGAATAATTATTTCAATACGTAATCAAGACGAAGCAATAAATGAAAAAGAACAGTACGTGGATTTGAGTGAAGAATCCGAAAAAAAAGCCATCATAAATGATATCCTGGAAATAAATCGCCGCACTTCCATGGAAAAACTCCTGGAAAATAAAGCGCGAAACGAAGCCCGTGAAGGAAATGTCGAACAATTAATGGATAATATACACGCTGTCAGCGGATTTTATAACGGAAAATCATCGGAATCCGTCGCAAAAATTCCTTTCAAAAGCAAAAAAGAAGAGGAAATCGAACACCTCATGGATAATATAAATGCCGTCAACGGATTCTATAACGGAAAATCGTCCGACGCTGTCGTAAAAAAAACTACGGATGAACAGGATTCCCAAAAAATAAAATACGAAATCGTCTCCGGAAAAGTTATAGGAGAAGAAACCAAACCGGAAGAAAAGAAGGCGATTATATACAAAAAATTAACACCTCATGAAGTAAAGTTTGATAGAAATGGAAATATTGTTGATGCTAGTTCCACTGGCTCAAATTAAATGTAGTAGTGTTGTGCGGAGATTTAGCATGAAAAAAAAATATTTGTTTTGTATT
>JAITAC010000025.1 GCA_031284345.1 Holosporaceae bacterium
CATCCGGAAAAATTTTCATCGACGGGGTTGATATGACGGATACTCAGGCCTACAAAAGGCCGGTAAGCATGGTATTTCAGTCATATGCGCTATTTCCGCACATGAAGGTGGAACAGAACATTGCCTTCGGTCTTATTCAGGAAAATATGAATAAATCGGAGATTAGGAGTCGCGTTAGCGCGTATCTCGAGCTTGTGCAGATGGTCGGGTACGAAAAGAGGAAGCCGGATCAGCTGTCCGGCGGAGAAATGCAGCGTGTTGCGCTTGCCAGGAGCCTTGTAAAACACCCAAAACTGGTGTTGCTTGACGAACCTCTGGCGGCTCTGGATAAAAAATTGCGTGAGCGCACCCAGCTTGAGCTGGTCAATATTCAGGAAAAAGTCGGAGTGACCTTTATTATGGTTTCCCATGACCAGGAGGAAGCGATGACCATGTCAACCCGCATCGGATTGATGAACGAAGGACGGATTCTTCAGGTCGGAGGCCCAACGGAAATCTACGAATACCCAAATTCCAAATATGTGGCAAATTTTATAGGTTCAGTGAACCTATTTGATGGGATTCTGATGGAAGAAGAAACGGATCATGTGGTCATAAAATCGACGGCAATGGAAAAAAACCTGTACATCAGCCATTCGGCGTCCGTTCCGGTCGGAGCTCAGATAAGTGTAGCGATCAGGCCGGAAAAAATTATGCTGACCTCCATTTCGCCAAAAGGGGAATACAATTGGACCAGCGGAGTGGTGGAGGACATCGTATATTTGGGGGATGTATCCATATATCACGTAAAATTGAAATCCGGAATGACGGTTTTGGCTACCGTCACCAATTTCGTGAGGGCGGCAGAACGCCCCATCCAATGGGAAGACGAGGTTTTCCTGTACTGGAAGCCGGAAAATGGCATTGTTTTGGCGATATAGATATGCATAAAACATCCATAAAACTACAGAAACCAATGATTTCTTTTGGCGTTCTTTCCAGCATCCTTGATCTCGCATAATCTAGAATGTGATTCCATTAATATGCGGACTTTTGTACACGGACTTTTGCAAAAAATCCACATTTTTCCGGATTGCCACCTTACCATCCGACTGATCATAGAAACATCCACAGAGTATGGAAAAAAATCGCGCAAAATGGGGCAGGGTAGTGGTGTTGAACTACAAAACTTTTGTGCCGGGTTTTGTTTCCGAGAATAGCCCAGGTTTTGGAGTGAATATGATGACTGTATTAAAAAACGAATTTCCTTTGGAAGGCCTTATTGGTAGCATAAGAAATCCAAATCGTTTTCTAGTGCTATCGTTGCCGGCTGATTCCGCATTGTTTCCGTTCGATGATGAGCCTGAGGATGCATCCATTGATGACTCAGAGGATGCATCCATTGGCGCTTCAGGATTTTTATCCGTCCCAGACAATTTAGATGTAGTCGCATAATTTTTTGGTACAAGAGCCAATTCTACGATTATTTTCGCGTCTCCATTTGCCATTTGCATAGTATCTTCGTCGTTTGCGTATATTTCCATTGCTTTTTTGCTGGTATTGGGAAAATTTATCAACGAATCTGGGTCTTGCCCTGTTATGAACTTTCCTGTGCATTTTGCCGGAGCTTCGTTGGCGTCGGTGCTACGCCATGCCCAAACAATTTTAACCATATTGTCTTTTTTTGTTGTGGTAGGTCCGTCCACGCACTCAAGGTAATATACGCGAGCTGAAAATGAGTGCCCAAGCGGATAAACATTATCGCCTTTCGCGTACAATTGGACACCACTATAGTGATTTATGAATGCAGAACAGAATACATTTAGTAGATGCTCTTGTGTTATTCGGTGATCGGTCGATAGCTGAGTTATGTTCTGGATCATATTCGCCGCAAAGCAACAGGAATTTTTCATTTTTGATTTTATATAGTAGTACCGTGGAGCGTCGGTCATGAAAAATAATACAACCGATAGCACAGGGACTGAAAACGCAAATTCGATCAGAATTGCCCCTTTTTTTTGGCGTATAGTTTTAAAAAAATCTCGAAGTTTCATTAAATCAAACTATTCACTGCAAAACATACTCTGTAGTTTCTCACATCCGGATGAAAAAATATTTAAATTGTCTGTTAAAATATTCGATAATAGCTACTTTTTTTTTGTGGTTCATTTGCGGATGTCCAAAATCGCGTGCGCATCAGTGTTGATATAAAAAAACGAAAAAATACTTAAAATCTTAATAAATTTTTAGTAAACTGCCATTAATGTAGTAAATACGCATGACGACAGTGTTATTGTGTTTTTCGTATTTTATATTTGGGAGGTAGTCGTGAGAGTTTTATTGATAGAGGATGATACTCCAACTGCAAAAAGTATTGAAATTTTGTTGAGAAAAGAAGGTCTGATCGTTGATACCACCAGTTTTGGGCAATATGGTCTTGAGGTCGGAAAAATTTACGACTACGACGGAATTATACTTGATCTGATGCTTCCCGATATTGATGGAGTCGAAGTAATAAAGAAATTGAGATCTTCCAATGTAAGAACTCCGGTTGTTGTTCTTTCGGGCCTAACCGAATGCAAAGACAAAGTGACCTGTCTGGATATCGGCGCAGACGATTATATAACAAAACCGTTTGAAGGGAAGGAGCTTGTGTCCAGAATTCAGGCGGTTGTCAGAAGATCCAAGG
>JAITAC010000028.1 GCA_031284345.1 Holosporaceae bacterium
AAAATATCATGAATAAAATAGTAAAAAAAATTTGCCTTCTGAAAGGCGGAAATTCTTTTGAACGTGATGTGTCACTCGTGAGCGCAAAAGAATGCGCCATTGCCATTCGCCAATCCGGCTACGAAATTTGCGAATTCGACTTTACCGGCGATGTTATGGCCTTGATTTTACACATCCAAGAGGAAAAACCCGACTGCGTTTTCAACGCTCTCCACGGAGGTAGCGGCGAAAATGGCAATGTGCAATCTATCTTGAATTTTCTCCAAATTCCCTACACCCATTCCGGCGTAATGGCCTCTTCCATCGCAATGCATAAGTACATCTCCGGGAAATTATTTCAGAGCAACGGTATTCGCATTCCAAAAAATAGTTTCGAGAAATGGCATGATTTCATAAAAAAACCGGATCTCCCCTGCCCTTTCGTGATAAAACCTGTCAATTCCGGATCATCCGACGGAGTGCACATCATAAACTACGCCGCAGAGCTCTATGATATCTCCTGGGAATACGGCGACATGGTCCTGGTGTCAGAATATATTCCGGGACTGGAATTAACCGTCAGTATGCTAAATGACAAGCCGCTCGCCGTTACCAACATCATCACCTCCACCGGATTCTACGACTACAAAAATAAATACACCGCCGGGCAAACATTCCACGAAATTCCAGCCCGCATTCCAGATGACATCCAAAAAGAAGCGCTGGAAGTCGCCGCCAAAGCTCATAATTTGATCGGTTGTCGTGGCGTATCCCGCTCCGATTTCCGCTACAACGACGTCACTCGGGAGCTCTTCCTGCTGGAAGTAAATACCCAGCCGGGAATGACGCCGCTTTCTCTTCTGCCAGAACAGGCAAAATTTGTTGGTATTTCGTTTGAAAAACTTATACAATATATGATTGAGCAATCTTGTTATGATAAATAGAGGTAAATTGCAACTGTGCTGGAATACGAAAAAAATAATAAAAAAACATTTGTCGCCAGGACAAAAAAACCTCTTGCACTGAGGCTGCGTCCTTTTTTTATGTTGTTCAAGAGTAGTTTATTTTTATGTGGTTTATTTTTTGGTTCCCTCGGCTATGTATATTTTTTTTATTGCGATAAAATTCTGGAATATAAGAACGACAAATTTATCGTCAAAAAAATAACCTTTGACGGCAACGATAAAATACCGGATACACTGCTGCTAAAGGCATCTGGATTGCGCTATATGAGCAATATTTTTCTCATTCCCTTGCAGGAAGTCAAACAAAAACTGGAAAAAGTCGCCTGGATCCGTTCCGCCGTAGTCTATAGAAAATTTCCGGACATCATCTACGTGCGGGTTTCGGAAAGAATTCCCATAGCAATTTTCCAATCGAAGTATAAATTGCATCTGGTGGACGCAGAAGGCGTGATTCTGGATCACGATGGCATTGGAAATTTCAGTAATCTTCCCATAGTTATCGGCGAAGGAGCTGAGAAAGAAGCACCTCATTTACTTCAGTGCCTGGATCATTTTCCCCAAATCCGCAAGCAACTAGTATTTGCGCTGCGCGTAAGCAAAAGACGCTGGAACATAAAAATTAATAAAGGGATAACCGTAAAACTTCCAGAGAAAGGTCTGATGCAGGCGCTGGGAATTCTGGACGAGCTATCCGACAGCAACGGCTTTTTCAATGATGATATTTCGTCAATAGATCTACGAATGCTTGACAGGGTTATCATTAGCCATAAAAATAAAATTGCAGATCCGTCAGTGGAGTAGATAAATAATGAAAACGAGTAGCATTGTAACGGTTTTGGATATTGGAAGCTCTAAGGTATGCTGTTGCATAGCTGGTATCTCAGCCAATGGACGTGTAAGTATTCTTGGAGTCGGCTACTGCGTCTGTTTTGGAGTGAAAAGCGGCGTCATAACCGATATGGAATCCGTTGGGAAATCCATCATAAAGGCCGTCGAAGCTGCGGAGCATGCGGCGAAAATCAGTGTGAAATCAATTTATGTCAGTATTTCAGGTCGAAATGTGAGGTCAAAAATAGTTGGAGCGTCAGTCAATATCGGCGGAAGAGTCATAAAAAGCGAAGATATCACGCAGCTGCTGTCGTTGCGCGACAACGAAGACAACTCCACCGAAGTAATACACGCCATTCCGATAATGTACACCATCGATTCCATGTATGGCATAAAAGACCCTATGGGAATGATCGCTAATAATCTAACTACCAGCATAAATTTCGTATCTGTTCCCAAAATACAACTGAATAATTTGCTTTTGTGCCTGGATAAATGTCATTTGGATCCGGCGGGAGTCGTAGCCTCCAGCTACGCCAGTGGATTATCCACCTCCGACGATGACGCCGACACTCCAGTCAGTCAGATTGTCATAGATTTTGGCGGCGAAACCACCACTATCACCTTCATCTATAACGGAATTTTTTGCGGATCAGAATTAATTCCCGGCGGAGGCCGCCACATCACCAAAGACATCGCCTACGGCCTAAATATATCCATCGCCAGCGCTGAACGTCTGAAAACACTGCACGGAGCCGCCTTCGTGTCCATCGATGACGAGCGAGATACAGTACTGGTTCCGGTTCTGGAAGATGAAAACGTCATCGACATGCAGCAACTTCCCAAAAGTACCTTAAATGGCATAATTCAGCCGAGAGTTGAGGAAATTATGCTGTCTATTAAGCAAAAAATAGAGGAATCGGTTTTCAAAAACGATTTCAAAAATAGTTTCGTAACCATTACCGGAGGCGGTAGTCAATTGACAGGTATTCGAGACGTAGCTGCAGAAATTTTAAATAGAAACATACGCGTAAAAAAAATAAATCACACCTACGGAAATGCCAATTTGCCCATAAGTAACGATTTCTCCGTAGCTATGGGAATGATAAAATTCGCACAGTTTACTGAAAATATGTCCGTTAGGGGAACATTTTTTGCTGAGTCAAGCGCTGCTAAAGGATTTTTAAAGAAAACGTTGCTTTGGATAGAAAACAACTTGTAAAGAATACTGCATTACTATAACATATAGATGGTAAGAAAGTGTTTTGTACACATTAATCTCAGATTATTTGTTATTGAATTCCGTGTTTTGGGGAGAATAAATAGCATGGCAGTACTCGTGGATACAATAAATAGAGACGGCAGAGCTAAACAAGGTGATTTTTTCGTGAGTGATGATAATAGCGGAATCGAGTCCCTAAAGCCGAAAATAATGGTATTTGGTGTGGGCGGCGCCGGAGGAAATGCCGTCAACAACATGATAAAATCAAAATTAGAGGGTGTTGAATTTGTTGTGGCCAACACAGACGCCCAAGCTCTACTGCAGTCGTTATCAGAAAGACGCATTCAGCTGGGACTGCAGATCACCAGCGGACTTGGAGCCGGAGCCAGGCCAGACATCGGAAAAGCAGCAGCCGAAGAAGCTATCGATGAAATTATATCCTATATCAGAAATAGTAATATGGTGTTCATCACGGCAGGTATGGGCGGTGGAACCGGAACCGGAGCCGCTCCCGTTATAGCACGTTTGGCAAAGGAAGAGGGAGTGCTCACCATCGGTGTAATCACGAAACCTTTCCATTTTGAGGGTACTAATCGCATGCGTACCGCCGAAAAAGGCATTGAAGAACTGCAGCAATTCGTGGATACGCTCATCGTAATTCCCAACCAGAATTTATTTCGAATAGCCAACGAAAAAACAACGTTTGCCGATGCATTCAAAATGGCCGATGATGTGCTTCGCTCTGGTGTGCAGGGAGTCACGGATCTTATGGTCATGCCAGGACTCATCAATCTAGACTTCGCCGATATCAGAACGGTCATGAGTGAAATGGGCAAGGCAATGATGGGAACCGGCGACGCCGAAGGAGAAAGAAGATCCATTGAAGCCGCCGAAGCAGCGATATCCAATCCGCTACTGGACGACGTCTCCATGAAAGGCGCCCGCGGCATACTGATAAATATCACCGGTGGCTATGATCTTACTCTCTACGAAGTAGATGAAGCCGCTAACCGAATCCGGGAAGAGGTCGATCCGGAAGCAAGAATAATATTCGGATCCACTTTTAACGATAAAATGAACGGACGCATGAGAGTTTCCGTCGTCGCTACCGGAATAGACGCAGTCGCCGTACAACAAAAAAAACAAGCTTTCGATGAAATATCTTCAACAAAACTCATCAAAAAAGATGTCGTATCCCCAGAAATAGCAGATCTAAAACAAAATGCTCCCTTCGTCCCGGATCATCAATCGGAAAAACAACAGCAAACCGCTGCGCCGTTGGGAACTATCTCAAATGATTACATTAACAGAAACAACGACTACGAAAATCCACGGAAAAAATCTCCGTCATTGTTTGAGCGGCTCACCGGTATGAAAAGATTCTCCTCCACAAAAAAAGACGATCCAACGATTTCTTTGATTAAAAATACTCCGGCTTCTCAACAGCCGCTTCCTAGAGCACAGGAAGAAGATTTGGAAATCCCAGCTTTTCTTCGTAGAGGTTCCTAAAAAATTTAGTATACTGTTTGCTATATTAATTGCGATTGGATGAGTTATGATTGATATAAAATTGCTAAAAGAATATCCGGAAATGTTCCGCGCATATGCGTCACTGCGAGGCTCGTCTGTGGACGTCGATCATCTGCTGGATGTGGATGCCGAATGGAGAAAAATAAATATCATTGTGGATGAACAAAGAGCCACCATGAATAATCTGGCTAAACAAAAAAATATCGAGGACGGGAAAAAAATAAAATCTGAATTGGCAAAAAATGAAATTTCCCTCCGCGAACTGGAAGAAAAGCGTAAAAATTTACTGGATCTGGTGGAAAATCTGCTGGCACCGGAGGTCCCCATCGGGGAAAACGACGCCGACAACGTTGAAATTTACAACTGGGGAACTAAGCCATCATTTGATTTTCAACCCCTATTCCACGACGAACTCGGAGAAAGACTCGGCATCCTGGACCTAAAACGTGCAACAAAAATGGTCGGCAGCGGTTTTTATTACTGGGTCGGAGACGGAGCGCGATTACAAAACGCCGCCTTTCTATTTGCTGAAAATCTTCTCATCGACAGAGGATTTATCCCGTTTCGGACTCCCATTCTGGCCAAGAAAGCGTCGCTCTACGGCACCGGTTATCTGCCGTTCGCCCAGGACGAAATATATCGCATTGTAAATTCTGAGATTTCACTCATCGGGACGTCAGAACAGTCTCTGGTCAGCTACAAAATGGACGAAATCATCCCGGAGGACGAGCTTCCACTGCTCTACACTGCCTCCACCCCTTGCTTTAGATATGAAGCCGGCGCCTCCAGTCGCCAAACCAGAGGAATCTTCAGGGTTCATCAGTTCCAAAAACAGGAGCAGATAATAATGTGCCTGCCGGAGGAATCCGAGTATTGGAATCTCTTCTGCCAAAAAAATATCGAAGATATTATGCAGGAATTGGGCATTCCGTATCGCGTGGTTCTGGTCTGTACCGGCGATATGGGGGCTCCCGGCTATAAAAAATTCGACACCGAAGCTTGGTTCCCCGCATTCAACGCCTATAAAGAAACCCACTCGAATTCGAATCTCACCGATTATCAGGCACGGCGTTCGAAAATTAGATACAAAAGCAATAATAAAAATAATTTCGTGCATACCATATCTTCTACCGCTCTCACCGATCGCGTCGTTATTGCACTTATGGAAAATAATCAGACTTCCGAAGGATTTATCAAAATCCCAAAAATATTGCAAAAATATATGAATGGACAAGAAGAAATCTGCCCCCATAAACAATCGCGTCAAATTCAAAAAATCAACTATTTAGAAATGGAGAACAGAATAAAAAACACAAATTATGTAAGTATATCAGACAAGTATGAGTCCATTAGAAAATATTTTTTGGACTCCAACAAGTCATAGGTTGATATATAGGAAAAATCATTGTCGTACGGTACTTGCTTTTTTATACAAAAAAAGGAGTATTCTAGTGTTTTTTTTGTTGAAGTTTTTATTAAAGCACCCTATATTAAGGATAGTTGAAAATTGGATTTTTTAAAATTTTTTTAGGAAAAAAATAGCGCAAGCCCGCAGTATACTTGAGAACGCGGGTGTTTTTTTGACGCAAAAAAAATCCTAAAAAGTATGCTATAGTTATTTAAATTTAAGAGGAACAAAATGAAAATAAAGTATTTAGGCTATGTTGCCGCTATTACCCTTATTGCCATGTCGCTGAATCTCCCCACAGTTTCTTTCGGCATAAACAGATACGAAGAACTCACCACTAAGCAGATGCACAAAACCGTGCTTTTGGAAGATAATGGTGTGCAGTTGATTCAGTTGACGCTTCCGCCAAGCCAGACGTCTACGAATAATATATTTATTCATAGCCCAACGCGAAATGAGGAACTCATGTGTTCTAATTCGAGTAATATGGTAGCTTCTGCTGGAGAAAAACACTATGATTTGACGACTCCAGAGGAAGAACTTAATGATTTGACGAGTCCCGAATCGTACGATACCGATAGCTATTCTTCCCCTTGTTCTTTATACAGCGATTGGACGCACGTAGATTCACACGACGCCGAAAACGACATGCATAAATTCAAGACGCCAAAATTCAAGACTCCAAATTTGAATCAAGAAGAATACGAAGATTATACAACTCTAGATTTGAGCAGTTCAGCTAATAGCTCTACCCATTCTTCCGACGATAATGAGATACACATACCTCAGCAGAATATTCCGCACTATCTTTTAAATTTTTTTGATTCTGAAAAAAAGACAAAACTCAACAAGAAGGAGAGTGTTTCTGAAAATTCGGCGGGTTGTCAGCAATCGGAAAGGAATGCAAATCTTTCAGGATCCAATGGCAATAATATATTTTCAAACAATAACGGTACTTCGTATATGCGTTGGGTAGACATCAGGCTAAGCAACACAAATAGCGGAGGGCAGATCTTCACTCCTACACAAAACCTACCGGAGGTGCTAAAAAACTTTATTTTCTTAAATAATGAACTAGCTTTAAACCGTGCAAGTTCTGTAAATCCGTACGATGAGCTTGAATACAACGACTCTATCGACTAAAAACCATTGTGGGCCTGCTAAAATCCAGCCAAAAATGCCATTGTAGTTGAACACATAACTCAAAATTTTTGGTTGGATTTATCGGATCCATTGCATATGATTTTAAATTGGCTTCGACAATCCTTCTATGACGCCGAGCATGCTTTGCACTTCCTGCGTTGTCATGAGGGTCCTTTTGAACATATTGCGGAGGGTTTGCATCATCAGCGTGCGTTTTTTATCCGACGGAAAGTAATCGCGATCGGCGAGTTTCGCTTCCAGATGGTTCAAAAAATAATCCAGCTGCTTTTGGGTAGCCATGTTAGTTTTTCCCGTTTTAAATTGTCGGGATTGGCATTCGGCATTTTTTGACGTCATGAGCGCATAACAGATGATCAACACCGCATGTGCGAGATTATAGGAAGAAAAATCCATAGATGGTATTTCCACGATAAAATTGCAGCCGGAAATTTCCTCATTGGTCAGGCCGTTTTTTTCATTGCCGAAGACTATGCCTGTGCTAGATCCAAGCGATACAATTTTTTCAGCGGCAGCTTCCGGGGTGAAAATTTCCTGAATCATATTTCTCGGACGCGCCGTCGTGGCGCACACCAACTGCAGATCAGCAACCGCATCCGTCAAATTTTCGAACACCTGTACATTCAGGAGATTGTTTTTTTCGGCGGACGCCAGAGCAGCCTTGGCACTTGGCCATTCGTGCAGCGGAGACACCAATCTCAAATTTTTTAAGCCGGTATTGGCCATGGCGCGCATGGCCATTCCTGTATTTTCGACCATTTGGGTTCCGTGTAAAATTATAAAAATTTCGTTGATCTGTAACATAATTATCAAAGTATCATAAAAAGCAATTTATAACCAGTTTTCAACGAGAAAGATGCAAAAAAATAATATTTGTGTCTGATATTTGTTTTTTAGATCTTCAATGTCAATTTTTTTTTCGTGGGGGTTATTTTTTTTTATAAAAAATAAAAATTAACGTTTTTTTTATTATTTTCGTCCATAATCATTTAAGAGAGTATTTATAGAACGTGTTTTTATGAAGAATTCTTGCGGAAGAACTTAATAGAGCTATTTAAATTTGATTCATAGGAGGAAAACATGATTCCACATATATCATTAATATTTTTTGCATTATTTTGTTTTGTGGGGGAGAGTATTGGTGCACAGCAGCCAACAATTGTTAATGATTCGACATTACCTAATACATCAACACAGGTTGCTCCTGTAACCGCAGATCTAAAGGATTTACAGGCCATCAGGCAAACGGAGTCCATGTTTGACATGGATTTTTTTTATAAGTCTATTTCTCAAAAATTCGATCCGCAGATGGCCAAAATAATGGCCAGCGTATGCGTCAAAAATACCGAGCAAATGGATCCGTCCGACATTCATTTGGCCATAGCGAGGAGCCTCGACAGCTGTGGAATTGGAAAATCACGGCTCATCATAGACAAAACCGTAAGGCTATGGAAAAGGATAAGAACGTTCCTCGGTGTAATGCGCAATATATCTTTGGTGACCGCCGGAACATCAACTATTCTCAGCGTAGTATTTCCCCAGTGGCGAGATATATTATTCATCGTAACGGAAATATCCGGTCCATTGGCAGCGTCTTTGTGGCCCACGTGCTCCTACGCCCAAAAAAGAGTAAACAATCAAATCGAGCAAAATTTTATCGAGAATCTGATGAGAAATAGTTTGCTGGACGCCGAAAATGGAATGGCAATTAATCCGCCGGCGAAGCCTTCTGAGGGCAATAACACAAAAATCCTTCAAGAGCAAGGGGTACAAGTGTGTCTAAGTCCGAATGATACAAAAGCAAAAGTAAAGGAAAAATCTCTTAAGGGATCGGCGACCACTCGCAAAAAACAAACGTCTTCCCCACAAGCAAAAATAGCGCGAAAAAGTCCCAAGACCCCTCAAAAAAATTCTCTTGAACCAAAAGAGCAAGTACATTCGAGCCCGAGTTCTGCAGCCGATAGCACAAAAAATATCGATATGCCGATACTGAATAATAACATTATCGAGCCAACTGTGTCCTATTGTATACCACCGGCGACACATGCTCCTTTTGGGAACACAGAATCGGAGGAAGGTGAGGAGGCAAAGGAATAATTCTAAAAACTGGGCTATAAGCTGGACCATATAGGACTGCGCAACCATCGATGTCCGAAATTTACTTTGCAGCGGGGCAAACTAGCGCATCAGCAATGACCGTGCATAATGGCTTTTTCTTGCAATCGACTTCGTCGAAACCGCTGCTCGTCTCCTAACGCACAGAGAGTATACTACAGGCCCAGCGCTACGTGCATAGGTATCTCTTCCTTGTTTTTGCAAGAAAAATCCTATGCAACGCCTCGTCCCAAGATATACAACTAACATACCCCAGACTTTATGCATGGGGCAGTAATTTTTAAAAAATTCAGCTTGTGAACAATTTTTAATATCCTTCGCGATCCAGTCGTTTGCGTAACAATTTTCTCGTACGACGAATCGCTTCAGACATTTCCCGCACTCGTCTCTCGGACGGTTTTTCGAAATGCCTCCGCAATTTTATTTCCCTAAAAATCCCCTCCCGCTGCATCTTTTTCTTCAAAGCTCTCAGCGCTTGATCAACATTGTTGTCACGAACAAAAACGAGCACTATTCCTCCACATATTTATCATAATAGTTGTTTATACAAAAACATCTATTATATTTAAAGTACTCTTCTTAAAAAAAAACTAATTATCTCCTCCCTGAGAAGAAATTTTGTAATATTTTTGCACACTGTGTCTCAAAAACACCACTTATGACCTCCGGCTTGTGAGTTGCGTGATCAAAGACACGACATCCGTGAATTACTCCTCCGTATTTTGTGTCGTAGGCTCCAAAATAGAGCCGCCGAATTCTCGCGAGCGCCATCGCCTGCGCACACATGGAACAAGGTTCCAATGTTACATAAATATCGCACCTGTCAAGAATAAACTGACCCAAAAGCCGACTCGCCTGCCGAAGAACAATCATTTCCGCATGAGCTGTCGGATCAATATTTTTTATTACTTCGTTTCCGGCACGCGCCAGCAGACAACCGTCCAATGCAATCACTGCTCCCACAGGAATAGAGCCGCGTTGCGCCGCTAATTCAGCCTCTTCCAGAGCTATTTTCATAAATTCCATGGTTCTCATCATCAAAAAATATACTTCTCTCAAAATTTTTTCGAGTAATTAAACATAATTTTACCAAGACATTATAATCTAATAGCGTTGAAGGGGTAACGATGATGTCGGAAATTATATATCTCAAAGATATTTTGCTGGCCACCGCAAAAAAGAAAGATAAAAAATCGAAATCCGGTCGTCCAAAATTAAAGCCATTTAAGTACGATAAAAAATTAAAATCATCTTTGGTGGAAAAAAACAAGAATAAAGATGAAAATAGATTATAATAGCTATGTAATGAAAAAAATTCGCTAGGCGATGATTTCATGCCGATTTTCCAAGGGATCGCTTTCGATTGAAAAATATTTTTTCAGAAACCGCAAATATATTTTTTCTAAGTTCAGTAAATCTTGTAGTTTTGTTTTTTCGTTTTTTTGATGTATGAGTCTATCCAGCAATCCAAATTCTATGGTATTGCAGTGGGACACTATGTATCTGCCATCGGACGTGCCTCCGCTGGCGGAGAAAGCAGCGTCGACGCCGGTTACTTCTCTGATGGAAGAGACCAGCGCGGACTTTAGTTTTTCGTCATTGCAGTAGAAGGCGTTTCCGGATTCGATAAATTCCAGTGACACGTCGAATTTTTCTGCTTCGTTCTGCAGTATTTCTTTCAGGATTGAGGCATCATAATCGGCGGAGAATCTTATATTGAGATTGGCGGACGTCTGATCCGGCACGACATTTTGGGCATAGTTATTGGTGAAGAGCATAGTTGGCTCGAGATGCGTTTGGGGGAATCGTTTATCTTCATATTTCCATTGATAATTCAGCATATGTGTGACGAAACGGCATACATTCGAGAGTGAATTTTTGAAATTAGACGGATAGGCCACGTGTCCCTGCTGACCGACAGATCGCACCACTATGTTGATGCTGCCGCGATGGCCGAGATATATTCTGTCGCCCAAAATATTTTCCGACGATGGCTCGCCAATGATGCAGTCCTGCGGCATGTTACCGGTCTCGCGACACCACTGCAGGAGCGAGCGTATGCCCTCCCGAGTGCCGATTTCTTCGTCTCCGGTGATGAGAATTTTGATGGATCCATCGAATTTTTTCTGGACAAATTTCGCTACGGCACAGCAAAATGCGCCGATGCCCCCTTTCATGTCGCAAATGCCTCGGCCAATTAGATAGCCGTCCTGTTGAACCGGCTCAAATGGATCGGTGCTCCAGCCGTCGCCGGGAGGTACGACGTCGGAATGCCCCAAAAATCCCAATATCTTTTTTGACGATGATCCGAAGGAGGCAAATAAATTTTTTACGACGTTGGATCCGTCCGGCGAACGAAAAAACATGATATTTGTCTCGAATCCGACCGACGCCAAAAAATCAGCAACCAAATCCAATGCCCCATCGTCGTCGGGAGTTACACTTTTGCATTTAATTAGCTCAGCACAGAAGGAAACGACATCTATCATCACAACCTCAACAATTCATTTAGGGACGTTTTGCGGCGAGTCTGTTCCGAAACCTGCTTCACAATGACTGCACAGCTGATGTTCACACCGTTTGTCGAATACGATCCCGGCACAACCACCGAATAGGGCGGTACACAACCGTAGCTTATTTCTCCGGTATCTCGATTAATTATCTTGGTTGATGACGTAATGCAGGTGCCGGCGGCCAAAACCGCTCCTTCCTGCACCAGTATGCCCTCCACCAGCGCACATTTCACTCCGATGAAGCAATTATCCTCGATGACAACGGGAGTAGCCTGCAATGGTTCCAGCACACCGCCAATGGTTACGGCGTCCGAGATATGACATTTTTTCCCAATTTGGGCACAGCTGCCCACCAATGCATTAGTATCAACCAGAGTTTCCTCATCGATGAAGGCTCCGACGTTCACAAAACTGCTCATAATTATTGCGGACCTGGCTACGTGGGCGGAATATCTTACAATGGCTCCGGGCACCAGCCTAAAACCAGCTTCGGCGAAATTTTTTTCGGTCCACCCTTCTGTTTTCATCGGGATTTTATCAAAATATTTGCAGTGACTTCCGGAAATTATTTTGGATCCCGTGTGTTTAAAAAATAAAAGAATGGCTTTTTTCAGATAATCATGTACGTGCCATTTCCCATCGATTTTTTGAGCAATTCGCAGCGTTCCGGAATCCAATTTTTGCATTGCCTCGTGTATACAGGAAATATCGTGGGATTTTTCATTCCAGAGACGTTCAATTTCCGCTTTTAGATTTTCATCCATTTTCGTCTTCTGTTAGGAATTCTATGGCAGCCATCATCATGCGTTCGTCGATGTAGTGGGCAGCGCTCTCGCTAATGACAACGGATATATTTAAATTACTGTGCCGCAGAGCTTCAATCGATGAAAACATCAGATCGACGGGCACGACCTTATCATTTCGTCCGTGGACCATGATAATTTTCGTATTGGGATTTCTACTTTTTATTTTGGGATCCAGAAGAACACCACAAAAAGATATTATATGTGATACTCCGAGTTTCAGTCCCAGAATCAACGATAGCATGGCCCCATGGGAAAATCCAACAAAAATCAGATCTTCCGCAGATATTTCATTTTCGTTCAAAATGCCCGCGATGTAGTTTCTTATGATATGCTCATTTTTGTGAAACGCCATATTGTCATCGTCAAGAGTGTTACCGCAGAGGGAGAACCACTGATACCCGTTTGGATGACCGCTTTTTTCTATGCCATCTGGAATATTAATTTGCATATAATCGATATTTTGGGAAAATGCTTCGGCAACAGGGAGAAAATCTTCTTTATTGGCGCCATAGCCATGAAAGATAATCATAATTTTTTTCGTATCTGTCTTAGATTTTATCACTAGTTCTTCCATATGGACTCCTCAACGCAGCAGTTTGATTTTATCCAATTTGTGTGGATATAGGCAAGAGCAAATATATAATTTTTTGTGAAAAATATTGAATTTTATTTGGAAAAAAAAAGACCATTGCATAAATAATAAAGTGAGGTTATAAAGTCGTGAAAGCGGTATTTTAGAAAAATCGCCAAACAACATAAATCGACAATTAGAAAACAAACGTCTAAAAATTGAGACAAAAGATAGAATGATTATCGACTTTCTATTTTAAGCCTACCATTCCACGGAGATTCTGCATTTTTCTGATAATATGTATCGGTGGAAGAGAGATTTTGGCGCGCCAGAGCTTTTAAATCTAATTTCCAAACCAACTATGATGCAGTTTCTAAACCAGTTCTTTAAGTTCATAGAGAATATCCATGGCATTTTTGGGAGTGATATTGTTCAGGTTAATCTCTTGCAGGCGCTGCAGCAGAGCCTGATTCACCGGAGTAGCGTATGTCAGTTCCATTTGTTCGGCCATTGTTTCATAGGCGAGAATGTCCTGTTTATCGTCGTTTTTTTCGAATTTTTTTAATAGTTCCGTCGCTCTTTTCACGACATTTTTCGGAACGCCAGCTATGCTGGCCACGTGGATTCCATAAGATTTATCGGCGATGCCGTCTATAATTTTGTGATAGAAGATGACGTCGCCGTTCCATTCCTGCACTTTCAGCGTTTTGCATTTTATGTGGGGCAATGTATTGCGCAGAACCGTAAGTTCCCGGTAGTGGGTGGCGAACAACACGCGGCATTTATTGACATTGTGCAGATTTTCGATGACTGCCCAAGCGATGGAGAGTCCATCGTAGGTTGATGTGCCGCGACCGACTTCGTCCAGAATAACAAACGATTTGGCCGTGGCCTGATTTAGGATCGTAGCTGTTTCTATCATTTCCACCATGAACGTTGAGCGTCCACGAGCGATGTCGTCGGACGCGCCAATGCGGGAAAATAGTCGATCCACGATTCCAATGGAAGCTTTTTTAGCTGGCACGTAGCAGCCGATTTGCGCCATAAGCACAATTAGCGCATTTTGCCGCAGATAGGTGCTTTTCCCTGCCATATTTGGTCCTGTCAGCAGGCATATGCGATTATTTTCGCCGAGATCGCAGTCGTTGTCGGTAAAATCCTTGGCGTGCGTTTCCAATATCGGATGGCGACCGTTTTCGATCTCCAAAATTGCATGATCGCTCATTTCCGGACATATGTACTCCCTTTCCATTGCGATGTGCGCGAAATTTGTATATACATCAATGCAAGAAAGCAATTTTATGGCGTAGGAAATTTTATCGTAGTGATCAATGATTTCCGTGATAATTTTTTTGTAGATTTCCTGCTCCAGATTGCTCCATTCGTCAGACACCTCAGATAATTTCATTTGCAATGTTCCTAATTCTCTGGTGGTGTAGCGCATACCGTTTACCAACGTCTGCTTGTGCATAAATAGCGTTTCGTCTATTTTGCTTTTTTGGGACAGTGGAATCTCTATGTACCATCCTAAAATCGCATTATTTCTTATTTTGAGAGTACTTATGCCGGTTTGGGTCACATATTTGGCTTGCAGATTGGAGATCAAGTCTTCGCTGTGGCTTTTCATATACTTCAATTCGTCCAGTCTCGGAGAATAGCCGTCGGCGATGACTCCTCCGTCGCGGCTATTGGCGGGTAATTTTTCCACCAGCGACGCCTGAAGCAATTTCAGTAAACTAGAAAAATCAGCGAGATTTTCAAAAAAATATTCGCCTTCGGACGGAATAGCTACATCTTTTACAATGGACTGAATTATCTCAATTACCCGCAGAGACTCCCGAATATCTCCGACGTCGCGGGGAGAAAATTTATTGAATCTTATGCGATTTATGGCGCGTTCAAAATCTGGACAATAGCGCAAATTCTCCCGGATTAATCCGCTAATCTTTTTATTTTCTATGAAAAATGCTACGCAGTTCAGTCGTTTTTGCAGCAGCGGCAGATTCACAATTGGAGTAGAAACCCGCGACGCCAGCATTCTAGCACCAAACGACGTGCATGTTTTGTCAATGACTCCCAGAAGACAATAATCGTACTCTCCGTGAATCGAACTGGTCACCTCCAGGCTCTTGGCCGTGGCCGGATCCAGTACCAAATAATTGCTGAAGGTTGTTTTTCTCGGTGCTGGCAGAGCAGAAAAATTATCTCGCTGAGTTATGAGAAGATATTCGAGTATGGACCCGCAAGAAGACAGTTCGTTAGCCGTGTTTATGCCAAAACTATCCAGTGTTTTCACCTTAAAATATTTCTCCAGTCTGTCTTTTTCCACAACGGGATTAAATTTTGAGTCCGGCAGATAGGTAATTCCCGCCTCCGTCATGCCGGCCAAATATTTTGCGAATTCGGAGCGTTCGTAATGTGACGGTAATAGCAGCTCGCGCGGCTGATACATCTCCATCGCCATGGGAAATTCATCGCCCGGAAGCGTGTTCACAATGAAATCGCCCGTAGATATGTCAATGGCGGCAAAACTGACAGTCTTGACCTTTAGCGTTTTTTTACAGACATCCGCCACAATGGACATAAGAAAATTATTTTTCCTGGAACTGAGGAGGTTGTCCTCAACGAGAGTACCCGCTGTGACTATTCGCGTGACTTCCCGCTTAACTATGGCTTTATAGCCACGTTTTTTGGCCTCTTTGGGATCCTCCATTTGCTCGCATATGGCCACCTTATAGCCGTATTTGACGAGGCGCTCCAAATAGCTCTCCAAACTGACCACCGGTATACCGCACATGGGAATGTCGTCCCCCAAATGCTTGCCGCGACTGGTCAGCGCTATATTCAAAACCGAAGACGCAATTTTAGCGTCGTCAAAAAACATTTCATAAAAATCTCCCATGCGAAACAAAAGCAAACAGCCGGAATATTGAGACTTCGTCGAGAGATATTGGGTCATCATTGGAGTTGCGTCCTTAGATGTACAGTAAAATAGACTATCTTCTTCCATTAAAATACTTCCTCTTAATATTGAAGTATAAACAAAATATCGAAAAAATTCTATCGACAATTTTACCACTCTGCGGGGTATGTCATACATTAATTCCTGATGACGGCAAACTAATAACGAACAGAGCTATCTGGTAACAGATCCTTCAAAAATATGGCGGCCAGGTGATTCAATCTGATATTTTTAGCTATCAGGATTTGGAGTGTCCGAAAATTCGGCTTCGTTTTTATTTTTTACACTGTATTTTTGCAAATATATGTTTTTGGTTGTTGAATAAAGATCCATGGAGTCTTTTATGATGGAATCAATGATTTCAGAATTCTCTGCTCTGTTGCTGACCTCCTGCAAAATAGTCTTCGCTAACATGTAGGGAAAACAGATGAAATAACCAACTGGGTTTATCATCCATGCCACAGGCTCGCCAATAGCGTCTCTGGTTGATGAAGAACCGAGTATCGGCAGAACCAGATAATTACCGGTAGAAATTTCTTTCTTTCTCAGGGTATCTTTGAAGGACACTTCTTTTTTTGGCAGTCCAATTGTACCCGCCACGTCAAATATACCGAGAATGCCAATTGTGGAATTTATAAAAAAACGAAACAGCGAATTGGTCGCATTCTCTGCCTCAAATGATAGCACATAGTTCACACCGTAGAAAGGTTCGTTCAGATTTGAAAGCATATTTGCCACCGAATATCTCACTTCCGCATTTAAAAGTTCCTTATAGGTGAGAGCCACAGGGCGCAAGATGTTTCTATCTACTGCGAGATTCAACTCCAGCGCTCCCCTATTATACTCTTCTAGAGAGTCGTCATGGTGTGGATCTGATGCGCAAGATACCAAAAGCAATAAAAGCAAGAGTAGAAATGTAAATCTTTTTTCCATAGTAATCACTCAATATCTGGTTATAGCATGACATATATCGAACATCTTCTGCAATCCCTCCGGATATGCAGAATACGTCGTCGATATTCATCAAGAATTCTTAATTTTAAGTATAATGTCATGAGTGTTAATTTTTTGATAAAATTTCTATTTTTTTTATAAAAATATTTTTCATGACCAAAATAATACTCTTTTATGAGAAAAAAATAATTGGGAACCATTGATATCCGAAAATTTTAGAGAATATGCAACTTTTTAAGATGTTTGAATACCATGATGCGTGCGGGAGTTTGCATCGCACGCCACAGAAACTTATAAAACTGGGGAATAAACCTCTGCATCAATGCATATCAGAATCTGACTGAAATAATTCTTTTATTTTTTTTATGAGAAATCTGCTTTTGCTTTTGATTGCGTAGTCGCTTTCTTGTATCTCCAATACCACATGACCGGAAAAATTTTCGTTTAAGTAGGATAATGCTTCGTAATATAAATTTCCGTCGATGTCACCTTCCTCCGGAAGCATGCCTTCGCTGCAATATTGTTCCGTAAACGGCATCGCAATGCCCCGAAAAGCAGCAAAATGGCAATGGCGAACACACTTAAATTTTTTTATGTCATCGTAACTGCAGGAACATACGCTGGGATAGTGTTTTTTATCCAGACGACCGTCCAAAAGCATACGACTGACAGTAACCGTGTAAAAAAAATGACACAAATCCAATACCACGCCAATTGATTCATCCAGCACTTGAAAGTCATCGACATATAGAAAAAGTGGATCGATTTCTTTACCAAAATTATCCATGATTATCATATTTTCCAGCGATAGCCACGTGTCTTGAGAATTTTCCACGGAATTTTTCACCAGATACAGCGTATCCGCCACGCGTTTTCGGAGGTCCGGCAAAGATATTTCTGACCAATCGCCAATGTTATGGATACAGTTGGAATGCACCACAATTCCAGCGAGTCCGAGGTCACAGGCTCGCCGATAGGACTCCATTAGTTTGTCCAAAATGCCCCTGTCTTCACAGTAGTTGGCATTATCTACGGGAAAATGAAACGTCACATTGGACGGAGAAAAATGAGAGGCCGCCTCCGCTATATTTTCCCAGGCCATCTCCCAATGACTTCCGAATAAATCTTTGGCATTGAACATTATGGCCTCGGCACATTGATTCCCAATGAGCTTTTCCCGAAATGGAATCTGCTCGCGTACAAAAGACAAAAAAGGAACGGAAATTTTAAAATTCAACATAATGGACTTCACACAAAAAAAACCTAATACCAGATCCCATTTTGAATTATCCAAAAAACTTGCGGAATGCGTGCTGTATCAGTCGCTGTCCAGTCGACAATGGCAAATCAGAGATGGGATCTGCTATAATATATCGTAAACCTACAACGGAAGTATAACATTTTTTCCAATATTTTTCACCTAAAATTTTCACTATCCCCTCCCCCATCCTCCTGCGGATCCTGGAATCCATTAATGCTAAGATTTCTCGCCGATTTATACTTTCATAACTGTGCGCGATCGCCTATTCCACCGCATATCATGATATCAAAATTGTCTAAAAAATTCGTTAATTTATAAAAATTTTTTTTCGTCATTAACGGAAATTTTACATTTTCCTGATATCATGGTATTTGGTGGAAAAGGTGCTCGCGCACAACTCGGCGAGGGGAGTAAATATGGAAAATAAGCTCCAACATCATGATGTTCCAGAATCTGTAGTGTGGTGAGTGATTTGCCTTACCATCCGTCTAATCATGGAACTGATTGATTCGTAGGTTTATTTCAAAATTTTATGGCCGCCAACGGCGCGCTGCACAGA
>JAITAC010000085.1 GCA_031284345.1 Holosporaceae bacterium
TGATTCATAGGCATCTATATGCTCCATCACTTTCTTCCTAAAATCTTCCGAATATACCATAAATACCTCCACAATAAATATACACAGTATACGTCAAAATACCGGAATACGCAAGCCGAGAATGCTATAACATTAAACGATTCGCAGTTTTGGAGTTTTCAACAGGATAATTCTGTCAGAGTTCGCAAAAATAGGACAAAAAGTACAAAACAGACAAAAAATACGTTGAAACAACGTATCTATAACCTTAGCTGACTAATTCCTTAAACAATACATAACATTTTGTTTACAATATTTCCAAAACTCAAAGATCTAAACAGACTCATAGTTATACGAGAAAAATATAAAGAGTAAAATAACATTGCCAGCTATGGCAGTTGGATGCTTCTAGTGGTATACTACTCTGGTTTTCATCTTTAAAATGTGTTTCTGAGGCAGCTGTCGCTTGGCAAATGAATTGATGCGTTTTGGATCGGCGTTTTTTACTCTGCTATCCAATGTATATGTGTTCTGGACGCTTCTCCCGTATATATAATCGGCCAGTAGCCTGTCACCTATTTTATATAAATCGCAAAATAATCTTAGGTTATCGATTTTGCATATTTCACAAGCTTCATTCAAAAATTCGCGGGAAAAATTCTTGGTGCACATGGTGTGGATGAAGTATTCGTAGCTCTTTTCAACATCTAAGAGACTATTTCTGGTTTTTGGTATAAGGTAGATTGTTTCGATGTTATCCTGATATTTTCGTTTGGATAACCATTTCATCATCTCTGTTTTCATCAATATAAGGAAGGCTTCACGATGGAAAATCCAGAAGAATACATCGGCGAATTTTGTGTCGTCATCGTTGTGATTCGCTGGAATATTGTAGCAATAACCAAGAAAAGTTGGCATTTGTCTTTGCCTGATGGTAACTTCGATCGAACTGCGATTTTCTTGGGAATGATCTTCCTCGTTATCTCTAGGCGACAATTTTTTCTCTGATATATTAGAGTTTTTCAAAACTGTTAACGTTTTACGTGGTGATAATTTGCTTATGGAAGACTGCAGTGCCTTCATCAAAATTTTGCTGCTGACGGCTCCACTCACCACAATGGATAATGGACAGTCTTTATATTTTGCTGCAAAAAATTCCTTCACATCTGTCTCCGATGTGGCATTCATGACGCTTTTATTGAACAGATAACTGGAAGTCCTGTTCGCCAAAGCAATGCAATGTGTTACATTATTGTGGGCAATACACCAGGGATCAATATCGTCTATTTCATTTGCAATGATCAATTGTTTTTTGCACATTTCAAAATCTTCGATCGATATATCGCGAATGGACTCGCCGATGAAATCGAAAAAGTTTTTGATGTGCTTCGGATGCATTATGGCGGCGAGATTCGTCCATTCATACGAACTATCGGAAAAATAGTTAATTCCCAAATCGGAGAAGAGCTCATGCAGTTTTGTGTTTACGAGATTATGGGCAATTATCCTGGGAATTGCACTTTGATGAACCCTGCAGTCCCGGTATCCCACATGAAAAACTACATTAACCACAACCACCGGCATGGCGAAGTCTTCGTGCAGGAGAATTTTTATGCCATTGTTGAGGTTATATTCGTGACATTTTTGTTCGTTCTCAGCTGGTTGATCCTGGGAGGTACAATTGACCGAAGTGCAGATGAAAAAAAATTCAGTGGAGATGGCAAGTACGATCGCTCCCAAAAAGTGCATGAAATGAAAGTGTGATCCGCTTTTCTCTTGATTTGTTTTCATCTTTGTTAGGGTTTTTTTTGCTCGCATTTTCCACCAACCACCATAAATAATATATTTTTTTCGTCCAAAAGCTCTTGCGCTATGTCATGCACATCCTTCAAAGTGACCGCTTCGATCCCGTTCAGGAAATCTTCCAGAGCATTTTCTCCCAGATCACGGATCATGGCACCATAGAAAAAATGAAATACACTATACGATGTTCTCATCTTAACCAACGTACTTCCCTTTAAATTGTGCTTGGCGAAGTCCAAATCCGATTGGGTTATTGATCCTGACCTGGCCTGCTTCAATATGTTTTTCATGGCATTTATGGCTTTTTCAACTTTTGAATTGTCAGTCCGCAGCATTCCATGGTGCAAATCTGCATGCTTCATATGCTCCGCAGAAATATGTCCGCCATATATCAGACCGAGTTTTGTTCGTAATTCCGATATCATCCTTGACTTAAATTCACCGCTACCTATTATGCGATAGAGCAGCATGGCGGCATATCTTTTGGCAGATTTTTTTGGCACTCCCTTTTGCACAAATGTTATCGTACTCTGTACTTCGTCTACATAATAGCGCTTCACGTCTGGTTTAATCTCCGGCACACTATCAACGATGGTATCTGCGTTTGCTTCTCCGTTTTTTGTTTTAGACAGAATATTATCGACCAGCTGAATCGCTTCATTATCGGTTAAATTCCCGCAAATGCAGACTTCTGCGTTGGCCACCGTCAGGTATTTATCTTTGTATTTTTTCAGATCATCAACGGTAAAATTGACGAAGTCCTCATCCTTTCCGTAGAAACCATTCCCATAGGGATGCGATTTAAAAATTAAAGCATACATTTGGTCATTGAAAGCTGCATAGGGACTGTGTGAACTGGCTAGTATATCTCGGACTTCATCTTTTTCAAAGCGTGGTTCATTCATGAAGCTGGAAATCAGAGGTATCGCCTCCTGCGTGACAACTTTTGGCATGGTGATGAAGAATGATAGGCTGTCCTGATCTGCACTGCAGTTTATACTGCAGGATATGTCGCTGAATGCCTTTTGCCTTTGAGTCCTGGAGTACTTCCCACTGCCGCAGTAGATAGTACTCGAGTAGAAAGAAGGAATGCCGGTCTTGCCTTTTTCCATGTATGCAGCTCCGGAATTCCTAAAATTTATTGCAATATGAGTTAGCTGAGTGCTGTCATTTTTCACAAAAAATAACTTTATTCCGCGATTGGTTTTCAGCTGCTTTGCTCTTGTGATTTTCTCAATTTTACTATTTTTCTCGGAGGATACCGCTATCTTGGGAACTACATTTGTCGGCGGCGCTGTCGGGTGTACCCGCTGCTGAACACAAATTTGCGTTGCCACGATAAGAACAAAAATTCGGCAGCATAATCTATTCTTCATCATAATCTTCTTGCTCTAGCCTTGATATGGCGATGGGTTCGCTGCAAAAAACTTCACGGATTGCTTCGTTGCATTCCTGCTGAGACATTGTCTGGATGATTTCATCTTCTGCCATTATATTATCCAGCGAATGTCCATCCATCAATGAGAATCCAATGCATTCCGCTAGATCCATAATATCATCATATTTATGGGCCATGGACAGTAGCTTTTGGCGCTTCACTGCATTGATTTCATCGTTCGTTAGGGCGGAATCGGATTGCAGTTTTTGTTTTAGGATATGCCATATTTTTTCTGCATCATCCAGATCATTTTTGCTGTTACCATTCAGCCAGATTGTAACAATATCATGGGAAGAATTTGCGCTATAGAAGAATCCTATCTCAGCTCGCTTATCTGTGGCTGATTCTATGGTTTTTCTTATAATCGCCTCCGGTTGGTTAAGAGCCTGAAAAGCCAACGATAAACCTAAATATTTTCTGAAATTATCTTTTGCATGAAATGGTACAAGATATATGTAGGATGTACTGAAACCGCCTACTTCGGATGATTTACTGGTGATTGTTTTCACTACCTTCGATTGAACATTGTCATTTGTTTTTAGTATCGGTAAAGTTTTTTCCTTGAGCCCACCAAAGTATTTTTCCACCATAGGCTTGATCTGTTGGTAATCAACATCTCCCACCAACACCAATGTAGCATTGTTGGGAGCAAACCATTTGTTGTGGTAATCAAACAAATCCTGTTCCTGAAGCGATTCAATTTCGTGTTTCCATCCGATAACATTTATGCCGGCGGATGTTCTGTCAAAAATATTGGAATAAGTCGCTTCGCAGGATAATGTTACCGGATTCGTATCGTACAATGTATTGCGTTCTTCCAAAATTGCCTTTTTTTCGGATGCAAATACTGCATGATCAATGTCAAATGAGTTCATGCGGGCGGATTCATACTTTAGAACTTCTTCCATATGTTCTTTGGGTACTACTTCATAAAAGCATATGCATCCTAGCCAAGTAAAAGCATTTTTTTCTGCTCCGATTTCTTCAAGAAAATTGTTGAAAGCTCCGCCTTTGATGGCGTATGCCATGTGTTCCAGATAATGAGCAACGCCGGACTTTCCAACTGCATCGCACCTTGATCCGCAGTTATACCAGACAGACATGTATACTATGGGCGCTGCCGGCTTCCTTACACAGACCACTCTGAGACCATTTTTTAGCGAAAAAGAAGTAAAATCATGCTTCCCGTTGAGGGTAAATGCAACAATAAGACAACAAACAACAGAAAAAAACTTCATTTATAATATCTTCTATCTTCTACGTCCAGAGTTGGCCTTCTCGGGCGTCAGGAAGATTCAAGTCACACTACCATAGCCAAGTTTATTCTAGCATCTTTTCGTCAAGACTAAAAACTATAGTAGTGTGTGGCGATCATTTTTTTAAGAGCCCATTATATACCAAATCACGATGAGAATCATATCGAAAGGTATCTGAAATTGCAACAATATCGCGATGCCAAAATCCAACTTCTCGCCGTGATTGGGTATAGTAGTTCATCTATTTATTTTCGCAATATCATGATCTTTCAGCTGATTGACCACGATATTCCGGCCGTTCACGTGACGCAAAGTCGATAAGCGGCGGCTAAGACCATATTTTTTATGCAGAGCAAACTCTCCCAGACATCCGGAAAAACTTCCGGAGAAAATGAAATTCTTATATGCCGAGTTCGAATGTAGCAATTCCGCTTCGTTTTCGGCAATTTTCTGAAAAATAATCTTCGAAATATCATAGGCGACGATGTCCAAAATGGATGGATTCTGCTCAAAAATTATTTTGTACTTCGCTGAAAAATTCTCTAAGTCTTCGTTTTTGGCAAAGGCGAAGAGTGCTCCGTTCCAGGCTGCTTCATCCGCCAGCACGCAGGAGCTGAGGGTGAAGATTTTCCTGCTGCGGTAGCGATCAGCAACGTCGTCGTCATTGCCTGCTGAAACTTCTCGGAAAAAACGCTGCATTTTTTCCGGAACATTAAACGCCGGATTTAGCGCAAAAACAGCTTTTTTATTGGAATTTTTTACGCATTTTCGTGCATTCTCCGCCGAAATGTGGACATATCTCATGACCTCCATGTCGCAATCCTCATCCAGTTCTTTTTCTATGCATCTCAGCAGAGTATCTCCGAATTCTCCTTCGGGAAGAGCAACAAAAATACTGTCGATTCCCATGAATTTTACAGTTGAAAACAATTGTCGAATCTCATCCTTGGGAGCTAATCCACATATGAAAACGTGATTGCCTTTGGCTTTTTCGTTGTTGGACAAGCTGAACAGCGGTACTGTTGGAAACAGGGCACTGAATTTTTTTATTTCACCATAAAATACGGGACCAATGATGGCTCTGAGATTGCGGTATTTCAGCTGGCTGTGAATCTGGTGCATATCTAGATTTTTATCTGAACTGTCAATGACATATACGTCTATGTTGCGGTAATCCGATTCCTTCAATGAGATAAAGCAGGCCGCCAATATGCTGCGTCCGACGGAGGCATTCTTGCCGGATAACGGAAGCGCCAACAAAATTGAATTTTCAGCTTTTTCGCCGATCATGCGCTCCAGATTAGGATCCAGCAGTGGATCGATGGCCGGTCGCCTGGCCTTTTGCGCCATTTCTTCTGTTTTCTTCTGAACTGTGCTCCTGTATACTGGAGAGCAGGCAGCCAGAGCAAATATCAACAGCAAAAGGAACTGTTTTATTGGGCGAAACATTTTTATCTCCACAATTTCTAGAAAAAGCAGCATCGCATCTTCAAAAGCAGAAATATAGTTCTGGACTATATATTGTTGCAACCCCCATAGGAAATATATTTGATATTACGCTACGTGCAATACATGTTTTAAAAAAATCCACATATATATTGGCGGAAGATACGCGCCAATCGCGTAAACTATTAAATTTTTTCGAAATTAAGACTCCACTGGTGGCCTGCCACGAACACAATGAAATAAACGCCCAGATTCTTTCTATCATGGAATTATTAAAAACCAACGGCAAAAATGAAAATAAAAATATAGATATAAATAAAAATTTCGAAGGAAATGCGGAAAAGGGCAGAATCTTTTCCCTCATATGCGATGCCGGAACTCCGTTGGTTTCGGATCCCGGCTACAAAATTGTTGATTGGTGCCTAAAAAATGGCATTGCCGTTCATCCAATCCCGGGCCCCTGCTCTGCCGTTGCCTCCATAAGTTGCGCCGGTCTGCCGACCAATGAATTTATTTTCCTTGGATTTCCACCATCTAAAAGCAGCGCCAGAAGATCTTTTCTGGAGGCTCACCGAAGACAATCCGGAACCATGATATTTTTCGAATCTCCACATAGACTGCTGCCGTCACTGAGAGATATGCTTGAAATATTCGGCAATAGACCATGCTGCCTATGTCGAGAACTCACAAAAATTTTTGAAGAATTTCGACGCGGAACAATTGCTGAAATCATAGATTATTTTTCCTGCTCCGGCGCCAATCGTGGAGAATTTGTTCTGGTGGTCGCCGGCACAGGAGAAATATATGCCGAGGCAAATGATGCCATCGACGA
>JAITAC010000118.1 GCA_031284345.1 Holosporaceae bacterium
TCGGGGAAAGCGCGACGACATTGTGAAAGATTTTCAAGAGCATTCGCAAACGCGCATTTTGATATTGTCGCTTAAAGCTGGCGGAACAGGTTTGAATTTAACCGCGGCCAATCATGTAATACATTACGATTTATGGTGGAACCCGGCAGTTGAAGCTCAAGCGACGGATCGGGCCTACCGCATTGGCCAAAAAAGCAATGTTATGGTTCACAGATTGATTACAACCGGTACATTCGAAGAGCGTATTAATGATATGATTCAAAGCAAAAAGGATTTGGCAAATCTCACGGTCTCCAGCGGTGAAAAATGGATAACAGAGTTCGATAATGAACAACTAAAAGATCTATTTATGCTTAGAAATTAACGAGTGCTGGGCACTATTGAGGTCAGGAGTATTTTATTCCCCTACTCCACTCATCCCAATTGAACCATTCCGCCACCAACAGTTATCATGGGACCGCCAATTTTGACCATACCCTGACCGGCCAATTCCACCATGACTCCTTCTATTTTGGCCGACAGCGAGCTTTTGGCTTCCAATGCTAGATTCGCTTGGAGAGCGATTTTCATATTTGCCTTCATTTCCATATTCATGGTGGCTTCGGCTTTGATATTCAAGCCTTTCAACTGCATATCGGTGGTAGCCTCAGCGGAGAGCGCGGTACCGGCCTTCATTTTGAAATCGGTGCCGGACTCTGCGGAGAGTGCTGTGCCGGCTTTCGCTTTGAAATCTGTACCAGACTCCATAGAAAAAGCCGTACCGGCCTTTTGTTTTACGTCTTTTCCGGCTTCCAGAGATATTTCTCCATCGGCTTTAATTTTAAGATTTCCAGAGAATGTCATGGTGCAATCGCCCTCAACTTTATAGGTAAGATTCCCCTTGGAAAGCGTCACGGTTCGATTTCCTTCCTTAAGAGTGATATCTTCCTTTCCTTTTTCCAGAGTCAAGGTTCTGTTTCCTTCTTTAAGGGTGATTTCCTGATTTCCCTTGGTAAGAGTGATTTTATGATCTCCCTCCGTCAGCTCCACAATGCAATCTCCTTTGGTGAGGGTGAGTGAATGGTTGGCTTTATCGTCTCCTTCTGCTTTCAGAGTTATGGTTCTACATCCTTTAAAAAGATCGAGAGTATCATGGGACTCCTCAATTTCTGTTTTTCGGGAGTTTAGTATATTTATGTACATGTCTTTTTGCGCATGCACATAGATTTCCTCCTTGTCTTTTTCGTCATTTATGCGGAATTCGTTAAAACCTTCGTCTGCCTTAAAAGTCACAGTTTTTACGCAGGTTTTCATGGCTTCTCCGTCCGGATAGGGAGGGAGGAATTGGTCGTTGTAGACACATCCGACCACCAACGGCCGATCCGGATCTCCTTCCAGGAACGACACCACTACCTCCTGTCCAACACGCGGAACGAATATAGCGCCCCAGGAACTGCCGGCTATTAGCTGAGCAACTCGAATCCAGCAGGAGCTCTCTTCGTTGTCCTTGTCTTTGCCGATTTGGTCCCAGTGGAAGTGCACTTTTATGGCGCAGTGCTCATTCCTCATGATCTCCTCTCCGGAAGCACACACCACCACCGCTGTTTGGCTACCATAAATGCGCGGTTTGGGAGTCTTCCGCACAGGACGAAATTCCGTCCCTTTGGGAAAAGCCTGAAAATTATTGCCGTAGGTGTAGCCGTCGGCGCCGGTCAAATCGAAATAGTGCTCGACAACGTACACGACGTACTCCTGATTAAATTTTGCATAGTGGTGATCCTTCACTTCGAATGAAAATCCCGGAGTCAATCCCGGAACCGTCGACGACGCCTTTAATAAACAGTGATTGAACTCAAATTGTTCCACTCGCAATTTTGAAAGATCGTCTCCCTCTTTTGCTTTGGCGAAATTCCCCGGATATTCGTAAAACATGGTCCCTTTCCATTGGGAGTCGAGCTTGCTGAACAATTTTGTCTGGGAAATGGTGTGGTTGTAGTCGGCAGTGGAGTAGCCGCCGGTGTTTACGGCAGTCACCATCTGGGTATTGAAGATTTTTCCAAGCGGATAGATGTTGTTCACGCTTTTTACGAAACCAGCTTTGGATTCTCCAGAAATTTTTTGGTGAGCGCTGGAGCTGTCCGCCAGTACCAACGTATGCTTTCCATTCTCGTGCTTGAAAAAATAAAAAATGCCCTCGTCCTCCATCAGACGCGAAACAAAATTGAAGCTGCTTTCGCCGTATTGGACGCAATAGTCCCGTTCCACTTTTCCGCAAGATTTAGTTTTGTCGTCTAAATCGTTTATGCCGCCGTCCTTCAGCACCTGTTTTATTATATCAATCGCAGTTTTTTTCTGAAAAATCAGATGATTCCGGTCAAGTGACAGCAACCACAATTTGGGCCTGACGACGGCGGTGTATTCCGTAAGATATATGTCTGTTTTATTTTCCGTGACACCCTGGGCAAATTCCGTCACGATCCCATTTATGTATCTCTCCTGAGTATCGGATTTTATGGTGGCGGTGAGCGAAGACCCCAGTGCTTTTTCCAGATCGACGGTGCCATCTTTCGCTAAAAAAGTTACTCGATACTCGAATAATTCGGAAATAACCTCCGAACCTCGAAGCGATTTTAGTACAACGTCATCACCAAACGAGGTTTTCAACTGCACCAATAATTTTTTTTGGTTTTGTAATAGTGAAAACATACGTTCGTCCTATTTTTTTTCCAGGAACGCCGCTACGCCTTTTTGTTTGAAGCTTGTGGAGAATAGAGAACGAAACATCTGGCGTTCAAACTTTATTCCCTGTGCTAGTCCGACATTTTGAGCCAAACGCACAGCATCTTTTATCATACGTGTGCTCATGGTAGATTTTTCTGAAATTTTTTGCGCCAATTCCAAAGTTTGCTCCAGAAGTAAATTTTCGTCCGTTAGTCGCGACACTATGCCGAGACTTAGCGCCTCTGCCGCAGTTACAAAGCGACCAGTCATCATGATTTCGGAAGCGATTTTGGGTCCGACAATGCTGGTCAGCATTTGGGTTCCGCCCATGCCCGGCATTAGGCCGAGATTTACCTCCGGGAATCCGAAAATTGCCGTTTCGGAGGCCACAACTATGTCGCACATCAGTGCCAACTCGAATCCGCCGCCCAGCGCGTAGCCGGAAACCGCAGCTATTACTGGGATTTTCACATCCAAAATACTTTCCCAGCGATGATCAATGAAATTCTCCAGATACGCCCTTTCGTGGGAAAGTTCCTGTATTTCATGTACATCAACGCCGGCGGCAAACGCTCTGGAACAGCCGGTAACTACCAATACGTTAAATTTCTTGTCAATGTCATGGATTTTTTGGTGAATTTCGTTCATGAAATCTCCGGAAAGAGCGTTCAATTTAGCAGGATTATTCAAGGTTAGTAATGCAACTAAGCCTCTTTCCGACAGTTCAACGGACATTTTTATTTATCTCCGCTTTGTTTTTTATTCTGGTTTCTATGGATTTTATTTTTTCTCGCACTTCGTTTTCGGATATTAGTATGTTTGCATTTTGGAAATCCGAGAGAATTTTATCGATCATTTTGCGATCGCTGGGCATCACAAGATACGAAAAAATCAGATCTCTTACATACTGATCCACACTTTCGTTTTTGTATCCTTGTCTGCCGGCGGCCCATTTGGCCAGTATTTTATTTCTCTGGGCTGTTTTAAAAAATTTATCCTGCAGAAGCTCCAGCAATCTGGATTCATAGGAGGATTTATCAAAAGAAAACATAGGCATTCGATGGCTCCCAATCTGATAATATAAGAATATTATAATTTTTAATCCAAAACAAACTGATTTTTTTCTTCATTTCAGTGGATTATGTTACTCACTGATTTTGAGATATATTTTGCTTTTTATTGGATTTTAAACGCCTGACGATAGCGGGGAGTTCTGTTGCCCGGCTCCCCAAACCGCGAAGTGTTTTAGGCTACGAAAGCCATAGGCTCCCGAGTAGCTTCTACAACGACAGAATTGTCATTGACAAAATTATCGTTTATCACTTCAGAACGACTAATAATGGTCGCATTTAAGTTACTTGGTTCTATAACGTAAACCAACACGGGTAAAAATCGAGTTTTTCAATGCATGTCGAATCTATTCACCCCCGTAAAAGTGGTGGAGGTGCCGGGCTCTGCCCCCGGGTCCACGTCATCTATTTTTCACGACGTTTATTACCATAGTTATCAAAAGAGAACATCATTAGTATTACACGAATTTTTTAAAAATGCAACAAAAAAATCTTTTTATCCTTACCGCCTTCAGAATTCTGGAATCCATTGGTGCAGATGTTCGTTTTCCAATTTTATAAGTTTCTGGGGCGTATTTTTAAACCCCGTTGGCTGACAGGTAAAAATTGGTCAGTTTCCGGTACATTCGTGTATTAAGTTTAAAGTCGCACTACTCTAAATTCAGCGCCATGATATTCGCATCGATTAATTTTTCGTTTATTTTATAATATCCTTTTCTTTGGGTGATTTTTTTAAATCCAACACATTCATAGAGACAAATGGCGGGGAAATTATTCATGGCCACTTCGAGCAAAAATTTTTTTATGGTATTATTGGAGGCATATTTTTTGGATTCCTCCAGCAGAGTTTTTCCTATACCTTTGCGCCTACGGTTCGGCAAAACGCATATTTTCAGTAATTCGGCTTCTTCAGGAAAAACACGATGCCACAGAACAAATCCGCAGTCGATCCATTCCTCATGTTCCCGCTCGAGTTGCGCGGCACTGATGATGAATCCGAAGCATTGCATATTCGCTATGAACGAGCGGAAGTAATCGGAGCTCCAGACGTCGGAAAAGCAGGCGTCGTGCATTTTTGCCAAGCTTAAAGAGTCATGCTCTGATATGCATCGCAGACAATACATCTAGAAACCGATCACGTGCACGAAGACAACTGGTTTTTTGCCGCGGGCGTTCATGAAGGCAACGCGAATGATTCTTTCAATGGAAGATTCGATATTTCTTTCGTCGGTGCTTCCTCTGGCGGTATTTTCCAGAGACAGTTTTATTTCTGAAGCGATATCATTTTTGAGATCCTGTATTTCTTCCAGTTCGGAATTTTCGAATATGCCGAAATATTGCATATCCACTAGTTTTATGGTGCCCTTGTGATACCTAACGCAGACACTCACGGCCCCGCAGGATGACAGAGATTCCCGCTGCTTATAGACTATGCCATCTATGGGAATGAGTTTATTGCCATCTACCGCCAAAATACCTGTGGGAACCTTGTCTATTATCTGCGGAGTTTGCTGTGATAGATTCAGCACGCATCCGTCATAGGGCACAATTACATTTTTAATACCGTATTCCCGACCTATTTCT
>JAITAC010000026.1 GCA_031284345.1 Holosporaceae bacterium
AACGAATTTTTAAGATGTTTTTGCTACCATGATATGTGTGGGAGTCTGTGCCGCGCGCCACAGGAGAGTGGGAAAGCCACGCGCCACATGGAGAATCTGTGGCTGTCGAAATCCGTAGGGTGGTAGAACTAATGCCAGATCCCACCTCTGATTTGCCGTTGTCGACTGGGCAGCGACTGGTGTACAGCACGCATTCCGCAAGTTGTTTGGATAATTCACAGTGGAATCTGGTATTATATCAAGTTCAGGTTTAGCTGTTCAAATAGCATCGCTTAGCATCGCTGATTTAGAGGCAGCACAGAGCACGTATTGAACAATTTGTAACTGAATTTGGTATTATATTTCTAAAATCTTCATGAGGCCGACCTGATGGCGATACTCTTCTACTTGCGCTCCGCGGCGACTATGAGCTATAGTGAGACTGATAAGAAGAGTTTATACTCTTGTGCATCAGGTGCTGGGAGTGATTCTCGCTCTAGTGTTCATCCTGCGGATACTGCCGCGGATAGGGAGAAACGTCTTCCTCAGAGGGTACCAAAACCCCTCTTTTACCGCAGGACGTCAATAAGAGAATCATCAGTATAAAGAAAGGAATGTATTTCATGTTTTTTTTCAACAACAATGTTCGTAAGTATATGGCATATTTAGCGGCTTTGGTAGTCTTTTGTTGTGGCTGTGATCAGTCCGAAAGCATTCATCCACCATTTGCCAATAGTTCCAGATACCTGAAAGAAGGCATTGCATTCGACGATACCATATACAACGCCAACGGCAATCCGATTTCGCTAAAAGATTTCAAGGGCAAGGTTGTCCTTGTGGCATTTTCCACCACCTGGTGTCCGAATTGCCCCGACGTACTGCAGTCGCTGGATAATCTTGAAGCAAAAAATATTCCAGGTCTGAAAATAATCGCCCTCAATGTTGGAAGCGAGGAAATTAATGAGATTAAAATTCATTACAAAAGCCATAATATTCAACTGCTGGACGTATATCGGTCGGTAAACGGTAAAATAATGAAGGGCATCCAAGGCGTACCGGCCTGTCTGGTGTTCGACACTGATGGGAAATTTGTCTGCGGATACATAGGAAAAACAGACTTCTGTTCCCGGGAATTTATGGACTTCATTGGGCGTCTTTTGAATAAAAATTGAGTGCTAGAATGACGAAACTCCCATCTTATCCTTTTCTAAAAATTTTGTTCGGAAGTATTTTCCTCTGCTTCGGATCACTATGCAACGGCAGCGATGAGGAAAGCGCACCACAAAATATCCCGGTGGAAAGTCGAGCCACCATTACACACGAGGAAGACGGTCCGGGACTCACGAAAAAAAAAGGTCAGCCGGAGGAAAAATCCGCTCCCAAAGACGCCTCCAACGAAAAAAATCAAAAGGACGTCTCGCTGGTCTGCTATAAAAGCGGTGTTTGCCTCGTGAAAGATCGGCGCGCCATTAAAACTCACTCGGGACTGAACGAAATCACATTCCAGGAAATCGACCCGCTGGTAAACATGGAGTCCATAAATTTTCGCACGCCAAAAAAAGGAAAAATTCGGGTAGCTAATTTTGTTTTTCATCGCAAAGATTGGTCTCGCTACAATTTATTTCAGCGGGCTCTCAATGAGGAAATTTTTTTTCAGCTGGCGGAAAACGGGAAAATAGAAAAAGGAATACTGCTTAGTTTTTCAAAAGAAAATAACAACCACTATGCGGTCATAAAAAGCGACGGGAAATGCGTCATAGTGCCGCTGAGCAGCTGCATTGCCATTGGAGAAAATACCATGAAGCATATGGAGCAAAATTCCCTAGATTTGCAATTTGAAGTCGATGAAGCCGACGATATTGATATCGAAATCAGCTACCTAACTCCCAGCATTCATTGGAAGCATGTCTGTCTCGTGGATGTGTTTGAAAAAATGGATCGGGTAGATATCATTTCCCAGGCGCTCATCGAAAATAACACGGACTACGATCTGGAAAATGTCGACATTGTCTTTGATACCTCCATTCCTGATCTGAATCACGATGGCAAAAGCTTCTACATCGAATCGAAAAGTGTTCTCAGCTATAAACGAAAGCTATCCGTAAAAAAGAATTCCAATTCCATGTGTGTTTTGAAATCAGCCAAGGAAATCAAGCCGGTGATGGAGCACATAATGAGAATACCGTTTGACGTCATCTATAGTTCCGGATCCAAAGAAACGAATATTCCGGTAAAAAATTTATTGGTCATAGAGAACATGATCGCCCTGGGCATCGGCGCCGATTTTCATGACAGCGAAGTGCTGTTATTCAGTCGTATGCAGGGAGAAAGAAATTTTCTGGGAAAACGTATGCTCTCCTCCGTTACCAAAGGAGAAGATTTTATCTTTGAAATTGGCAATGCAACTGGTATAATCGGGAGCGTGAGGTTGACCGATACCCGTAGATTGTCCGAAAAAAACGTTGAAAATTGGATTAGAGTTCTGGTGAAAAACGATAAAACTACAGACGTCACCGTGTCGATCATAATAGATGTGGATGGACTTTGGCACGTTTCCCGAGAAAATATGGAAATGCAAAAATCCGATAAACCGCTGTGGCGTCTAACGCTGAAGCCAAATGAGACAAAAGAACTGCATTTCAGAATGATAACTGATAATAAATGAATGAATGGACGTGCATAATGGAAATAATAAAATATCCCCATAGTATTCTGTTAAAAAAATGCGAAAAAGTCGCCGTTGGCGATGAAAAATGCGCCAGGCTATTGGATAAAATGCTGGTGACCCTTCACAGAGTTGCAGGAGCAGGATTGGCCGCTCCCCAGGTGGGCATAGCCAAAAGAATGGTGGTGATAGATTTGCGGGAAATAGATGAAGCGCAGAAAATCTACAAGATGATAAATCCCATATTCACTTGGAAATCAAACGTTAGTGTGGAATCCGAGGAAGGATGCCTGTCCATTCCGTTTTTGCGCGAAATTATTCAGCGGCACGAAAGCGTGTCTGTGGAATATTTGGACGAGAATTTTCAAAAATGCACCATAGAAAAAGCAACGGGATTTTTGGCCTATTGCCTGCAGCATGAGCTGGATCACCTGGACGGAAAACTCTACATAGACCTACTGAGCAAAGTAAAACGCGCCAGCGCACTCCGGAAATATAAAAAATTACTGGAAGAACAATCAAAAACTGGAGAAAATAATGCCCCATTGTGATCCAAAAAATATGCGAATTGTTTTCATGGGAACCGCCAATTTTTCCCTAAAATCCCTTGTGGCAATGCAGGAAGCGGGCTTTAACATTGTGGCCGTATACACGCAATCTCCGAAGCCGTCCGGACGCAATTACAAGATAAAAAAATCCGCCGTGCAGGACTTCGGGGAAAATAAAATGTCCCAGACGCCAATCCATACTCCCAAAAGTCTGCGCAACCCTGAGCAGCTGGAACTGTTCCGGTCTCTAAAGCCCGATTTAGCGATAGTTTCGTCCTACGGCCTGATTATTCCCCAGAGCATTTTGGATGTTCCTACTCACGGATTCATTAATATTCATGCGTCCATTCTTCCCCGCTGGAGGGGAGCTGCTCCCATTCAGGCTGCCCTCCTCGCCGGAGACCAAGAAACCGGCGTTAGCATCATGAAAATGGACGCCGGCATTGATACGGGAGATGTCATGGCGATTCAATCCCTGGCAATTACGCCCGAAACCAATCACGGAGAATTATCGGAAAAACTCGCCATTCTGGGAGCAAAAATGATTCTGGAAACGCTCTGCAATCTCGAAAAAAATCTTATGAACGCGCAGCCGCAGCCAGAATTCGGAGTCACCTATGCCGCAAAAATATCAAAAGAGTCCTGCCGCATCAACTGGAGCAACTCCGCCGAAAATATTCTAAGACAGATTCGGGCGTTTTCTCCGCTTCCGGCCGCCTGGAGCGAAATAGAAGGTTTGCGCATAAAAATTCTTGACGCCGCCGCCCTGGAGAATCACGAAAAAAAATCAGCGGGGACTCTGCTGGAAAACGGCTGCGTCTGCTGCGGAATCGGTCAACTCAAACTCCTGACAATTCAACCGGAAGGAAAAAATGAAATGAAAGCAGAAGATTTTATGCGCGGTCACAGACATTTTGTTGGAAAATCGTTCGTATAGTTGCGGGAAAATAATTTGAATAGCGAATCCAGCAGAAAAGCATCGGGAAAAATAATCGATGAGCAAATTTTGTCCGATGAGCTGAAAATTTTTCTATTGGAATGGCTAGAGGAGCTGCGTGTTCAGCGTCGTTATTCCGTTCATACTATTTCCGCCTACGAGAACGACATAAAAAATTTCTTTCATTTTCTGAACGACCATTTCGCCGAAAAAATATCACTCCAGACACTACGGCAGCTGAAAATTTCCGATTTCAGGGCCTGGTTATCTGCCCGCATTAGCGTTGGCATGAGTCCCAGGTCCAATGTCCGATCCCTATCATCGGCAAGATCGCTTTTTAATTTTTTAGCAAAAAAAAATTTGCTGGATCTGAAGGTAATTCATGCGGTGAAGCGGCCCAAATTACCGGCTCTGCTGCCGAAGCCTCTGAACGAAAGCGCCATTCTGGATTTTATCAATTGTGCCACGTTTTTCGCCAATGATCCGGACTGGGTGACGGATCGCGATCGGGCATTATTCACGCTTCTTTACTGCACCGGCATGCGCATAAACGAAGCGCTTTCCATAAAAACCTCTGAAGTAGCGTCGGAGATAAAAATAACCGGCAAAGGGAAAAAGGATCGCATTGTAATTCTTTTACCACTGGCTCTGGAGAGAGTAAAAAAATACATTTTCAGTTGTCCACATGATATATCTGCCGGCTATCTGTTTGTTGGAGTAATGGGAAAGAAGTTGCAGGCGTCCTATGTGGATAATCGATTGCAAAAGTTAAGAACGGTGTACAATCTTCCTGATCATGCTAGTGCTCATGCTTTTAGGCATAGTTTTGCTACGCATCTTATTCAGAAAGGCGTGGATCTGCGGTCGATGCAGGAGTTGCTCGGACACGAATCGCTTTCTAGCACTCAGATCTATACGGATGTGGATGATTATAATATACTAAAAATATATGAGAAATCTCATCCTTTGGAAATAAAAAAGTAATTGCAGGTGAAATATGCAGAAAAAAATCAAATGTGTTGTGGGGATGTCTGGCGGAGTCGATAGCGCTGTTTCCACTTTACTAATGCGGGAGCGGGGCTATGACGTCGTTGGCTGCACATTCAGGATGTTCGACTCCCCCGGATCCCAAAAGGCCATCGCCGACGCTCAACAGATCGCAGAATTTCTCGGCCTAAAACACGAAGTGGTAGAATGTGCGCCGGATTTTAAAGAGCATGTCATGGATTATTTTGTAGATTCCTATGAAAAGGGTCTTACGCCGAATCCCTGTATCATGTGCAATAAATTTTTGAAATTTCACTATTTGGACGAAGTACGCAAAAAACACGACGCCGATTTTCTCGTTACCGGCCACTACGCCAAAATAAAAAGAGACGAAGCGGATCCATTTTCCTACGTAGAGTTGCATCGGGCCGATGACAAAACTCGGGACCAGAGCTATTTTCTCTACGCCGTCGATCCCAACATCTTGCGCCACACTATATTTCCTCTGGGAGAGTATACCAAGCCAACTGTTCGGGAAATTGCCGCTCAAAATGGCATTCATGTGGCTCAAAAATCTGATAGTCAGGACATCTGCTTTATTCCGGATCGGGACTATGTATCATTCATTCGGCGATATTCTCTCCACAATAGCGGCTTCGAAAGCGGCGACATAGTTGACAGAAATGGGGTCCTACTTGGCCGCCACAAGGGCATCGTGAACTACACCATTGGCCAGCGCAAAGGACTGAATTTATCTGGCGGGCCGTTTTTTGTCTGTGGCATCGACGCCGCCAAAAACGAAATTATCGTATCTCATCTGGAGAACCTTCGGGAAAACATAGTGCATCTGCGGAATGTGAAGTTCCTTAACGGAGAGTTCCTCGGAGATTGTCAGGTGCAGGTGCGACTCTGCAGCAAGAGAGCCAGCGCCTGCGTCCGTAAAAATTCAGAGGAGTACTTTGTGCAGCTGTACTCTCCGGAATTCGGCGTTGCCAAAGGGCAACATTGCGTATTTTTCGATGATACCCGTGTCATCGGCGGTGGAGCAATCTGCTAAAATCTTTTGGGGAGTTTAAATAAATGGAAGAGTATACCGTTTCCAGGCTTTCGGCGCTGATAAAGCGATCAATGGAACAGAACTTCAGCAAAATACAGCTGAAGGCAGAAGTAAGCGCGCTGAAAGTGCATTCGTCCGGACATCTGTACTTCGCTCTCAAAGACGCCGAAGCCGTAATCGACGCCGTCTGCTGGAAATACGTAGCCCAAAAGCAAAACATAAAACTGCAGGACGGAATGGAAATAAAATGCGTTGGACAGGTTACCACATACCCCATGAGATCCAAGTATCAATTCGTAGTAGAGCAATTCGAGCTTTCGGGAACCGGAGAACTACTGAAAATCCTCGAAGAACGAAAAAATAAATTATCCGCCGAGGGACTGTTTGATCCCTCTCGCAAAAAACCAATTCCATTTTTGCCGCACACCATTGGCATCATCACTTCCCCCACCGGAGCCGTCATAAGAGATATGCTGCAGCGCATAGGTCAGCGATTCCCGCGGCACATATTATTATGGCCGGTGCTGGTGCAGGGACTGGATGCATGTCGGCAAATCGTGGCAGCCGTCGACGGCATGAATGCGCTGCCGCCTGATAAAAAACCCGATCTGCTAATCATTGCCCGCGGCGGCGGAAGTTTCGAAGATCTCATGCCCTTCAATGAAGAAGATATTGTCAGAGCCGTAGCCCGCAGCGCTATTCCAATCATATCTGCGGTAGGACATGAAACCGATACCACTCTGATCGACTACGCCGCAGATCTGCGCGCTCCAACTCCAACAGCGGCAGCGGAATTCGCCGTACCGGAAAAAATAAAATTACATGCAGACATACATCGAATCTTTTCAAAATTACATCTAATTATGTCCAGTAACATGGAGAAAAAGCGCTTGTTCCTGAAGTCAAATAAAATTTTGAACATACGCGGAATAATTACGGAAAAAATTCAGCGGGTAGACTACACCTTCGATCGAGCAATGGCCTCCATCAATAAATTTATCGCCGCTAAAAAACTGGCGCTGGCGAAAATTATTTTGCCAAAACCATTGGTGAAAGCGAATGTCAACGATGTCTTCCAGAAGCTGAAATTTTTATTTTTTACTAAATTCGAGACGGCAAAAAATAATTTTGCGATTCTGGCCAACGGTATGGAATCGAATTCGCACGTTAATATTCTACGCAAAGGATTTGCCTTTGTGGAATCTTCCACAATGATTCCGATTACATCTGTGGCAGAAGCCGAAAAATATCATTTTTTTAGCTTGACATTTTCGGATGGAAAAATAAAAGTAAGGAAAGAAGCGACTCAGGTGGACCTCTTTGACATGGATGTAAAATGACGCTATTGCACTCGATTATTTTGGGAATTATTCAGGGAATAACGGAATTTTTTCCGGTAAGTTCGTCGGCGCATCTTATGCTGACGTCGAAACTCATGGGATTGCCGGCGCAGCGCTATGCCTTTGACGTGTGTTTGAATCTTGGAACGCTTTTGGCGACGCTTGTTTTTTTTCGCAAAGATCTGGAAGGGCTACTGTGCGGATTTCTTAATTTTTCCCACAAGGACCGGGAATTTTTTCACCTCTGGTTGTTTTCCAGTCTTCCGATAATTGGCATATTTTTCATTGCGGATTTATTTTTCGACATAAATTTTAAGTCGCCGATTTTATTGGCGTCTGCCCTGATAGTGTTTGGGGTAATTTTATTTTTGTGTGATTTGTGTCCTGTGGGAAAAAAATCTCTATCCCTGAAGGAGGGGGTTTTGATTGGATTCGCCCAATGCTTTGCGCTGATTCCGGGCGTCAGTCGACTTGGGGCCGGCATATCTGTGATGAGGTATCTGAATTATTCTCGTCTCGAGAGCTTTCGTTTTTCGATGCTGCTTTCCATAGCGCCGGTTTCCGGAGCGTTATTTCTGACGTTTTTGAAAATTATTTCCGGAAAGATAATGATTGAAAATTGGAATTTCCTCCTGCTGGGATGTCTGTTTTCATTCTGCTTTGGACTACTGACGCTGCGCATGATGACGCATTTCCTGCAAAAATATACGCTACTGCCGCTGGTGATTTACCGAATAATTTTCGGCCTACTGATCCTGACGTATTTTTGAAGAGGGGCTCTATGACTCCACAGATATTTGACTACGACTCGCTAATAAAATATTTGGAAAAACAAGACCGCTCCCACTATGGAGAAGATCTTGAAAACATGTTGCGTGTTCTGGAGTTGGAAATAGATTCGGCGAAAGTGATCGTTGTCGCCGGAACCAACGGCAAGGGAACTACCTGCGCAGTTCTGCAGACTCTGCTGCGGGAAGCCGGAAAAAATGTCGGATTTTTTTCTTCTCCGCATCTGGAAAAAATAAACGAACGCATAAAATTCAATTACCGCGATATAGATGATAAAGAATTTGTCGATATATTTTGCCGGGTAAACAAATTAATTCATAGCTACGATCCCAGTTATTTTGAGTATCTTACTTTTATGGCCGCCGATTATTTTTTTCGCCACCATAAAAATGACATTGATTTCGCAATTTTTGAGGTTGGAGTCGGCGGAACATTGGACTCCACCAACGTTATTCCCCACGATACTAGTGCCATTACGAAAATCGGCATGGATCATATGGATATTCTGGGAGATTCACTGGAAAAAATCGCCCGCAATAAATTCGGCATAATTCAGCCAAATAATTGTGTATTTCATGCGAAATTCCCAGATGAAATTGCTCGTTTGGCAGATTGCTACGCCGCTGCAGAGTCAGCGCAGTTTATCGAGGCACAGGAGTGTTCTCTGCGCGTCGATTTTTCCGGGAAGTATCCGACGTTTTTCATCGCCGGTCCCTGGGGCGAATTCCCATTGCCGCTGCCGGGCAAAAGAGCTATGGAAAATACGGCGTTGGCCATGACAATCTTCGCAAACATCGTTCCCAACGCAGAAAAATATATGTACGCCGTAGAAAAAACCTACTGGCCCGGAAGAATGGAAAAAATTTCCCATTCAAATCGAGAAATATTTTTTTCCGGAGATCATAATGTTCAGGGAATAGATAGTCTCTTGGAATTGCTTTCGTATTATATGCTTGGCAGAAATAATGTGCGTTTCGTCGTCGGTATATGCCGGGATAAGGAACACCGTCTAATGCTGCAGAAATTGGCTGATTTTCCCAACTCGAAATTATACCTGACAGAAACTCCAATAAAAACACTGAAAATCCAGGAATACGATCAATGTTCTCGGGAAATGGCGGTCCGGGTAGATTCCGATGCAAAGTCCGCTCTGGCTGCGGCAATGGCGGACGCTCAGCCGAACGATCTTATCATTGTCACCGGATCACTCTATCTGGTGGGATTTCTTAGATCGAGCCTTTTTTAAAAAATATCACATTTTTTTTTGATATATTAAACTTTTTTTTACCCTCAGACACGTACAATGTATATGGAAATTGTTACATAATGGGACAGTCTCAAACAGGGAAAAATGGTCTTATACGTAATTATAGGGGAGAGTTATGAAAAAAAATACGTTTATAAAAGTTGTGGCGTTGGTTTTGTCTTCCGGCTTAATGTGTAGCTCCTATGGCGAGAATTCTGCCGAAGCACACGTCGCTGAACAAGATATTGCTAACGAGAATAACGAATCTGCTGAAGCCGTCGTTGAAGATGGATCTGAAAAAACAGAAAAAAAACAGGAGCCCATATCACAAAAGAAAACTCCAGACGCATTGGAAGCTATTCTAACGCAAATGGAAAACACGACAATATCTGAAAAAGAAAAACCAGGCTTGGGAAGTGGAAAAAGCGACAACGCTTCCGCCGGATTAAACGCTAGATTCGATCATGGGCGAGCACCAATATTTAAAAATTTGAGCTTGGATGCGGAAGCATTAATTGCGGCCATCAAAAAAAACAATCTTCCTTTTCTAGAAGATGATTCCAGAAAGGCCCTAAATGAGTATTTAACTCTTTTCCTGAATATATTTAAGTACTCTACCCATCACCAGAGAGTAAAAATTAATGACACCTGGAAAAAAATAAATGCTTATGAAAAAAAATATGCGCAGGTTGTTCCGGCAACCATAGAAAAAACACTAAATCTGCTTAATGCCGATAAAACAGTGGTAAGCAATTTTACTCAGATGGTACATCAGCATACAATGACCATAAAACAACTATTGGAAAAAATTCAGAAAAACGTAGAGTCCGTAAAAAGTCTCCTGGATAAGATAATTGAAAAAGAAAAATCAGCGGATAATATTAGCGATGACCTAGTCTCATTGGCCACTAAAAGCACTGATCAACATAATAATATCGTAGAATTGCAACAAAGTCTGCTAAACAAAAAATTAAATCAAGAAAAAAATAAAGATACCCTGCGGAAAAATTCCCAAAAGAGAGTAGCTATAAAAAAATCTGTACAAGATACTGCGAAGGATCTAACAGCTATTCTGGGAAGCTTGAAAAAGATAAGCGAAAAAGTTGAAGCTGTACTTTACATGGCAGAAAAACAACAGAAGCTAGCCAATACGCCAAAATATTCTCATATTAGTCCTGAAGGACGAGAGGTCGCCGATAACGTAACGGCTGCGCTGAAGAAATATAAGACGCTAGTGGATACGATGCTTTCTTCATTTCAGCTAATTTTTGAAGCTTCCGCAATTAAAGAGAATAAGGAATTAAGTAAAGAGTAAATTTTTGGTTCAAGGCTAAGGCTTGGAGAGATTCAAGATTTTTTGCGAGACGAGTGCCTTCTCTTCCGGACAAGACTCCTGCTATCGCCAATCCCTTCTTCCTAACGGAGAAGTGGATTGCGGTCAGGATTCGGAAAATGCTCCCCAAATATCTTTTGTAATATGGTTTATATTTACGGTGATTTGTTTTTTAGTCCAAAGATTTCGCAGAATTACGATTCCATCCCGGAGTTCTTCGTCATTTGCGATTAGTGCGTAGCTAAAGCCGCGTCGATTGGCATAAGCCATTTGATTGCCGAGACTTTTATCCTGCAGATAGACTTCTGTTTTTACGCCGATGTTTCTGAAGTCGTCGGCAATTTTCAAGTAACTGCTGAGGAATTCTCGATTCTGCACCGTGACCAGCAGTTCTGCGGGCGTTGCTTTGTCACAGGACAGGAGTCCTTTTTCGAACAATTTTGGCACCAGTCTAGATACTCCAATGGAGGCACCAACTCCGGGAAATTTTTTATTGGAGGAGAGTATGGACGTCAAATTATCATATCTGCCACCTCCGGCAATGCTGCCCAGATCCTCCATTTCATTGACGGTAGTTTCAAAAACGGTTCCGGTATAATAATTGAGACCGCGCGCTAATTTTACAGAAATTTTGATGAATTTATCCTCCAATCCCCAGGATTTTAGCAGCTGAATGATTTCGTTTAGTTCTGATACTCCAAGGGAAAATTCTTCATTGTTCGCAATGGAGCGCAGCCACGGAATTGTGTCCGACGGGTCCGAATATTTTTCGCCGTTGCCCATGAAGTCCAGCAGCGCACCAATGCCTTCCGCTGACATTCCTATCGTTTCAAGAGATCCAGTGAATTCGTTGGGGGATATTTTTTCAGACTTATCAATAATTCTTACTACTTCCGGCACAATTTTTTCTGAAATAATATTTTTCAGGAAACCGCAGAGGATTTTTCTATTGTTTATTTGAGTGACGAAATCTGGAACTCCAATGGATTTCAACGTTTTAGCTATGAGATACACGATTTCAGCATCGTGTGCCAACGCCAGCTCTCCGTTACCGATAATGTCTATGTCGCATTGATAGAATTGCCGATATCTTCCGGACTGAGGGCGTTCTCCTCTCCACACCGGCGATATTTGGTAACGTCTGTGGGGAAATATCAGCTGGCCGCTTTTGGATACCACGTAGCGGGCAAAAGGCACAGTTAGATCGAAGCGGAGTCCAAGATTCTTTTGGCCATTTTCATCTCCAACTCGATAGATACCGTAGATTTCGTTATCGTTGCCCTTTGCCAGCAACGTGCTTAGGCGCTCAACAGCGGGAGTGTCCATGGGAATGAATCCGAACATCTCAAATTGAAGCTGGATTTTATTCAGAATTTTATTAAATGCGATTTGTTCCTGGGGTAAAAATTCTGGAAATCCTGAAATATCACTGCTCATGGCGTTTCTCTTTCAAATTTTACGCGTTTTTCTATGCGAGATAACTATAGTATAAAAGCTCTGAAATTACAAATCCAAGCGCTGACCAGCCCGCGAATTCTGGAATCCTTGGAAATTATTGAAACTCGAGAATTTCTGGTACCTAAATATCTTCGGGAATACTCGTATCGAAAAAAATCTCAGATCTCAGCGCCTTAGTTTTTTTCGATTAGTTTTTTTCGAAATGACTGAATTGCTAATTACCGTCATTTGTATAATAATAGCACTATCATAAGCGGCGTTTTACGAGGGACATGGTTGATTTATGCTAGATCCACTACATCAATTTATAATCAAACCGATTTTTAACATAAAAATCGCTGGAGTTGACTTATCATTTACGAATTCATCGTTTGCCGTTTTGGTGGCGGTCATTATGATTTATCTGTTGTTTTCGATCAGCATCAAGGGCAAAAAAATGATTCCGGATCGAATGCAGGCACTTAGCGAGATAGCCTACTACTTTATTGCCGGTCTGATAGATGAAAATATTGGTTCCAAAGGACAAAAATATTTTCCCTTTGTTTTTTCCATATTTCTTTTTATATTATTTGGCAATTTGGTCGGAATGATTCCCTACATGTTTACCTATACCAGTCATATAATTGTTACGTTTACGCTGGCAATGATTGTGTTCTTATTCGTGACAATTTTGGGGTTTGTGAGACATGGTCTGAAATTTTTTAGGATTCTCGCGCCGGAAGGAGTGCCGACGCTTTTGCTGCCGCTGTTGGTTCCCGTCGAGCTTATTTCGTATTTGTCGAGACCCATCAGCTTATCGATACGACTCTTTGCCAATATGATGGCAGGTCACACCATGATGAAGGTTTTTGCGGGCTTTGCAGTGATGCTCGGAATGTATGGCGTTGCTCCAATCGCGGTAAATGCTGTCCTAACGGGATTTGAAATCGCCATATCCATGCTCCAGGCCTACATTTTCACAATACTGACTTGTGTATATCTGAATGATGCTGTATATTTACACTAATGTGTTTCAATGGAGAGAATAATATGTCACCGGAAATAGCTCGTATGTTTGGCGCCGCCATAGCCGCGTTAGCTCTGTATGGAATTGGGCAAGCCATGGGAAAATTGTTTGGCACCTGGATTGAATCCGTGTCAAGAAATCCCGAGTCAAGAGACAAAGTTAATATGACAGGTTTTATAGGATGCGCACTGACAGAATCCATAGCGCTATTTGTACTTCTCATAGCTCTATCGATTTTATTCAAGCCCGCTTGATTTTTTTATAAAAAATAATTCATGGTGATGCATTGCCACAATTAGCAATAGAAACTTACGCTTCGCAGATTTTCTGGGTACTTATCGGTTTTCTGGTGGTTTATCTTTTTATATCGACGGTGGTGACTCCAAGCCTGGAGGAAACTCTGGGCAATCGGATGCAGCACGTGGATAACCTCGTGAAAACCGCTGCCAAACTTAAAAATGAAGCAGAAGCCCTGGAAAAAGAAGCCGGCAACGCTCTGGAAAATGCTTTTTTGGAATCCTATAAAGCCGAATCGGAACTGGTGTCGTTGTTTCGGGAGAAGAGCATTCGGGAAAAAAGCAATTTGCATGAAATGTTTTCTCGGGAATCCAAATTAAAATCGGCAACGCTGGCCGCTTCTGCGGAAAAAGCATTCCAGGAGGTGGCTGCTAGCATCGAAGATACTCTATTGGAAGCAGCTTTGGAAAAAATATCTTCTTCCGTTTCCATGGTGAAAACTAAAGAGGCTCCAAACCGAAAACTGTAAAAACATGACTCCTGAATTAACCATACTCATATCATTTTTAGGATTTGCTTGGATATTTTGGAAAAAGATCTATCCGCTGCTGGCAAAAAAACTAGATGAGCACATCGAAACGGTCAAAAAGAAAATCGCTGACGCCGAGGTACTCCGAGACGAGGCCTATGCGGCCCTAAAGCAGGCTCAGCTAAAAAAAACCGAGACCGAGGCTGAAATAGAAGCTCATAAGCTTAAAACTGAGCAGAAAATTAAATCGCTATACGAAGAAAATGCAAGATTAATGCGGAATACCGTGGAAAGATATGAAGCGTCCGTAAAAACTCAGTTGGAGGCAGAAATCGCTAAACAAAAAAACCAACTGATTGAAAAATTGTCAGATATTCTGATTGAAAAGCTAGTGGAAAAAATCAACAGCGGCGATTGCTCGCTGGACATTAATCTCAAGAAGAAAGATCTGAAAAAATTATTAGGATCGCAGGAATAGCCGAATAAAAAACAATGGGGACTGTTTTGATCCGATTTTTTTTCGTCCCTGTATTATCATCACCCAACGAATTGCGGCAGTGTCCAAGTTCGTGGAGATGTGAGACTGGATGAATATATTGATTTTTTTTCACGTTTTTTTATTAAGTTTCTAGCACCTGGTGCCGCTGCGCACCTCAAGGGATTTCAGACCCCGTGAGGTGGCAGACATATATCGTGAACTATTACAAATCCCGGTAGTCCCTAATGCGATTCATCCCTCCACCTTTAGAAATGGAGGAATTCTCGCCATAATTATCAAAAATTTTGAAAATTACCCACCACTAATTTTCATCACTGCTGCTCCCATCTTCCGTAGACGAATAACCGTATTCTGAAGATAAACTCTGCGTAATATATGGGGCAAATTCAAAAACTGTATTTCTCCTTCCATTTTCATGTTTTTTCATATTGTGCATGTCCTGTATCATTTTCACAAAAGAGCTATAATCCACACTGTCGGTGATGGTTTTGTGGGCATAGGTTTTGAGAATACTAATGTTAGCTTCTGATACGTCGTCAGTTGCGTTACAGATATCCATTGTTAACGATGGATTTACTCTGAAATAATTCAGTTTTCCCGTTTTCGCTACCTCCATCAGAGATTTGTGAGTGTAAGAGGCCATCGCCTGATTCGCTACCGATGAATATTTTTTTGCCCAGAATAACTTTCCTTTGTCGGTATAATAATTCCCGTGATCAATATGATTGTGTGTTCCTGTTCCAATGGAAAACAAAACAATTTTGCTCTTGGGAAACAATTTTTTAGCTTCATTATAGGCGATTTCGGCGGGATTATTGGCAAACACACCTCCGTCTATGCCTTCGTATCTACAGTCATCCAATCCGACAAATACGTGCGGATTGAAATATGTCGGAGCCGCAGTGGTGGACATAAGCGCATCCAGCAATTTATATTTATGGATGTTGACGTTTTGTATGTTATCGTAGTTCTTATAGAAAGCTGCGTCGCCGTTCTGCTGCAGATAAAATGGGAAAAGTAATCTAGACTTTAAAGAACTTGCGCTAAAAGCGCTTTCATTAGTACCAAAGAACTCTTCTATGGCGTGTTTTCTCATGTCATTTCTGTAAAGTGGTCCGGAAAAACCCAGAGTATTACTA
>JAITAC010000031.1 GCA_031284345.1 Holosporaceae bacterium
CTCAAAATCAGGATGCTATGGCAAATCAGAGATGGGATCTGGTATAATTTATAAAATTTTTTCGCCGTTAACGGAAATTTTACATTTTCCTGCTATTATGTGAGTTGGTGGAAAGGGCGTCGGCGCACAACTTTGGATTGTGGAGATGTGAAATAAGTTTCAAAATCAGGATGCTCCAGAATCCGTCGGGTGGTAAGCTAAAACCTAGAAGATATATCTCAAAATCAGGATGTCCCAGAATCCGTCGGGTGGTAAGCTAAAGCCTAGAAGATATATCTCAAAATCAGGATGTCCCAGAATCCGCCGTGTGGTAAGCTAAAACCTAGAAGATATATCTCAAAATCAGGATGTTCCAGAATCCGCAGAAGAGGGAGGTGTGTAGCAGAATCCTCTGGGGGGTCAGTTTTTCATATTGAATTTTTCACCCTTCGGGAATATTCTTGAGACGGTCGAGATCCGGGTGTTTTTTACGATATAAATATTTTTTGCAGACATTTGTGTCGTAATAACTAGGAGAGACCGTTGCATAATGTGATTTTTTCCTGCAAGAACAAGGAAGAACGCAGCTATTTGTGTCGCAGCGCAGGACCGCCGTGCTTCATGTACCTGAGGATCTGACGACATCGATGGCGAAAAAAAGTCACGGGGAACGGTCTCCGGAAAGAATTAAACGAGAAGTGGAACATATTTAGTGTCTCCGGAACAAAATTTCGGCAGTCCCTTCTTGAAAAGATCAGTTGCGACTTTTGGGCTGATCCTCAACAATGGAGAGAATGGAATATGAATGTACAAAATAGGCAGATATACATGGATTATCAGGCAACTACCCCCTGCGATAGGAGGGTATTGGAAAAGATGTTGCCCTATTTTTGTGAAGAGTTTGGCAATCCTCATTCCACCAGCCACAGCATGGGTATAAGAGCGGCGGAAGCGGTGGAAACTGCTCGCCATAAAGTAGCGAAAATTATTAATGTTTCCGATGTCCGCGAAATTATTTTTACGTCTGGAGCGACGGAATCCGGAAATATAGTCATACAGGGAGCGTCTCGCTTTTATCGGAAGAGGGGGAATCGCATAATCACCTGTGCCACCGAGCACAAATGTGTGTTAGAAGCTTGTACGGCAATGGCTCGGGAAGGTTTTGACGTTGTGGTTCTGCCGGTTCAAAAAAATGGCATTGTCGACATGGACGTTCTAAAAAACGCTCTTCGGGAAAAAACAGTACTAGTATCCATTGCCTGGGTTAACAACGAAATTGGGGTCTATCAACCCATGGAGGAAATAAGCTGTCTATGCCGAGAACACGGAGCACTGTTTCACTCGGACGCCGCTCAGGCCGTGGGGAAAATCGACGTCGATGCGTCGCTGGTGGACTTTCTAAGTATTTCCGGGCATAAAATATACGGTCCCAAGGGAATCGGAGCGTTGTACGTGAGAATAGAGCCGCGGCTGCGTCTGATTCCATTGTTTTTCGGAGGCGGACAGGAGCGCGGAATTCGTTCTGGTACTCTTCCAACGCCGCTCTGTGTTGGACTCGGGGAAGCCTGCGAAATTGCTCGTTTGGAAATGTCTGAGGAACATAAGCGCCTGACAGAATTCAAAAATTATTTTATAAAAAAGATTTTAGATGGTTTAGAAAAGGTGTATCTTAATGGTGATAGAGAAAAAAGAATCCCTGGTTGTTTGAACTTTAGTTTTGAAGGAATCGAGGGAGAATCGCTGATGCTCGGTATGCCAAATGTTTGCATATCTTCAGGATCAGCTTGTACATCGAAAACTTTGGAACCCTCGCACGTGCTAAAGGCCATATCCATTCGTGAAGATTTAGCTCATTCGTCTCTACGCATAGGTTTGGGAAGATTTACTACGTTCGCTGAGGTGGAATATGTATCCTCAAAGCTGATAGAAGTCGTAAATAGACTAAGGGAAATGAGCCCTATTTGGTAGAATTTTATTCCAGGAGGACTTCCATGAATTATTCCAAAAGAGTTATGGATCTCTATGAAAATCCTAAAAATATCGGTAAATTAGACGAAAATGACAAGGACGTTGGCACTTCCGTTGTGGGATCTCCAAGCTGCGGCGACGTCATAAAATTTCAAATCAAAGTTGACAACGAAGGAAAAATAGCTGATGCAAAATTTAAAGCCTTCGGATGTGGCGCTGCAATAGCTTCCAGCGCTTTGGTAGCCGATTGGGTACATGGGAAAAGCCTAGATGAAGCAAAGCACATAACCAATAACGAAGTAGCAGAGTATCTTTCTCTTCCGCCGGTGAAAGCGCATTGTTCTGTCCTTGTGGAAGAAGCCGTTGTCAAGGCGATAGAAGATTATTTGTCCAAAAAAAAGGAAAGCTAATGGAAAAAATTATAAATATTACGCAGAATGCGCTGGATTTTTTTAAAAAATCAGTGGCTGATGAAAAATGTTTAGGTGTTAGAATAGATGTGGCGTCTGGAGGATGTCGGGGCATGAGCTACTCCATCGATTTTGTCAGGCAAATCGACGCCGCTGACATCGCTCTGGTGGAAGAAAATCTTCGCGTCTATATTGCTCCGAAAGCCACGATCTTTGTGGCGGGCATGACCGTAGATTATGCCAAAAGCGCCATGGGCGGCAATGTTGTTTTTGAAAATCCCAATGCTAGACAAACCTGCCTCTGTGGCAAATCGTTTCAGACCGACAAATCCGATGGTACATGTGCTGAACTTTGCCATGAATATGCCCATGGAAACTTCAGCTGCGAACATTAGCGGATATCAGGTCTATGAATTATTTTGAGATTTTTGATATTCCAGTGTCCTACGGGATTGATGAACAAAAAATTACCGATGTTTATCTGAAAAAACAACAAATTTTACATCCAGATCTGTGGGGAGAGCAAAACAACAGTGACGTATCCATGCTAAACGAAGCCTACTACGTACTTCGAAATCCCATTCTAAGGGCGGGATATTTTTTGAAACTAAAGGGAATCGATCCGGACGCCATAGTCAGCTCCGAAAGCGCTCAGGAGATTCTTCTCCTAAGAGAACAATACGAGTCCATTGACTCCGAGATCGAAATAGAGGATTTTAGCAAATATCTTCGAGAACGCATGGGCAATCTGATTGACTCTCTCTACAAATTGGAGAATAATCTAGCGGAGTTTAATAAAAAATTCACCTTGTTACGTTTCATCAAATTATTTTTGGATAGGATTGTACCGGATGCTTATTGTGGGGATTGATTTGGGAACGACTGCGTCGGTAATCGCGTTTATGCAGCATGGTGCTCCCCGTTCCATTACCGTAGATGTGGGAAAAAATACAACTCCATCAGTCGTTAACTACGAGGATAGCGGAATTGTCGTTGGACGAGAAGCAATTTACCGCATGGATCCGGCGCATTCGGTTTTTGGTATTAAAAGATTCATGGGCACAAATAAAAAATTTTTCGGCAGAAGCCCCGAAGAAATATCTGCCGACATTTTATTCTATCTAAAACAATCGGCGGAAATTACCCTGCGAACCTCCATAGACGCCGCCGTCATTACGGTTCCGGCTCATTTTTCCGATGCTCAGCGCATCGCCACCAAAAGAGCGGCGTCCATCATTGGTCTCAAGGTTCTGCGTCTCATTAATGAGCCGACAGCAGCGGCTCTGGCCTTCGGATTGGATAAAAAAAAGAATGGTGTCTTCGCCATTTATGATTTGGGTGGCGGAACTTTCGATTTTTCCATTTTACGATTGGCTAACGGCGTTTTTCAGGTGCTGGCCACCGGAGGAGATAATTATCTGGGTGGAAATGATGTGGATGACTCGATTCTTCTGTTCAATCTCTCCAACTATGGCCTAGATATCGCTCAGCTGAACGAAGGGGAAAAAATGCTCGGAAGATTGGTGGCCAAATCCCTGAAAGAAAATCTCGGAAACGAAAAAGAAGTAAAAAAAAATTACATATACAAAAACAAAAATTACGAATTCAGGTTGTCCAACGTCATTATGAGAAATATAGCTCAGATATATTTAAATAGGACTTTGAAAATAGCCGATCAGGTATTTCTGGACGCTGGCATTACATCCCAAGACATTGATGGCATAATCGCAGTTGGTGGCATGACCAAAATGTCCATAATTAAGGAAACCGTGCGGAATCACTTCAATGTAGATGTTTTCGATGAAATAAATCCCGAAGAAGCCGTCGCTCATGGAGCCGCCATTCATGCGGATTCCATTGCTTTTAAAAAGAAAAGCATGCTGCTCATTGACGTGGTTCCTCTGACATTGGGGATAGAAACGCTGGGCGGCAGTGTCGATAGAATTGTTCATCGCAATACCGCCGTTCCCATCGTGCAGCGGCGCGAATACACCACCCATAAAAATGGACAAAATGGCATAAAATTTCACGTGGTGCAGGGAGAAAGACCTCTGGCAAAAGATTGCAGATCGTTAGCAAATTTCGAACTGACAAATATCCCCAAAATGCCCGCTGGAGTTCCAAGAATTGTTGTGGAATTTTCGGTGGATGTCAATGGGATCCTCAATGTTACCGCCAGCGAAAAAAGTACCGGAGTAGCTCAGTCTGTGCTGGTCGAGCCATCGGAGGGACTCTCCAGCGAAGATATGGCGTCCATTCTGGAAAATGCCACAAAAAATCGCGAAAACGACACTCTGGAAATGGCTCATGTGTTTCTAAAAGTGGAATCTGAACGCATGATCAATTTCTGGGAATCATTAATCAATGAAATCCCCAACGAATATAAAAATTTCGTGCGCAGCGAAACGGAATTACTAAAAAAAGCCAGCGCCGCAGAAGATTTCCCACAAATGGCGGTGCATAAAAAAAATATAGAAAATATCAGCGGCCAGTTTCTGGACGAAATAATTAGTGCAAGACTTAGTCAAAAAATAATCGAAGATAAAAGAGAATTAGCATGAAAATAATATTTATATTGAAAAATCAATCGGAACGCGAAGTAAATTTTGAAGATGGACAGACACTTCTGGAAGTCGCAGAGCAATCGGAGATACCCATTCATGGTTATTGCGAGGGAAATTGCATTTGCGGAGGATGTCACGTGATAATCGAAAATTTACACGACAAGCTGCCGAAAATATCGGATCAGGAAAACGATACCCTGGACAATGCCAATGGCGTTGAGGAGCAGTCTCGTTTGGCTTGCTGCATCGTGCTCAGCTCGCAGTTGGATGGACTTCGCGTAAAAATTCCCAACTAAAACGCTTTATAATTTTTTTTCTGTTCCCTATTGCAAAAAAAAATAAAAACATTATCTATAAGGCATAGCAATTAAGTGGATAAACTCCTATGAAAAAGCAATTAAATAGTGCAGCGGTAGCCAATGAGAGTCATTTTGACATAAATGCAGACAACGATGCGCGTATTTCTCGGATATTTGAGTGGACACCGGAAATAATTTTGGCGACTTTAAAAAATTATTCTCTGGGAAATTTTTTTTCTGATTTAAAAGGCGGCATGCTAGTTTCCGTAGTGGCGTTTCCGCTATTTATGACGTTTGCGATTGCGTCTGGTGTAGCGCCCAACGTGGGAATCATGACCTGCATAGTGGCCGGATCGCTGGCGAGTTTGTTTGGCGGGGCGAGATTTCAGATTGTTGGCCCTACCGGAGCTTTTGCCATGATCGTCGCCGACATCATAAGGATGCACGGATTCGAAGGCATGACCTGCGCACTGATAATGGCCGGCATCATGATGATATTGTTGGGGATCGCCAAAGTTGGAGATCTTATACATTATGTTCCGTATCCCATAACGGCAGGATTTACGGCCGGCATAGGGCTATCGATCATTGTGGCTCAGCTGGGTACTTTTCTCGGACTGACGTTGCCACGGACTCCCACTGATTTTTTTGACAAAATCAGCAGCTATGTTGGTAATCTGGAGACGATGAATTTTTATTCGTTTGGGTTGGCGGCGTTTTCGCTGTTACTTTTGGTAACCTTACAGAAATACAGACCGAAATTGCCGGGATATTTTATCGTGTTGGTCATGGGCATTGGATATTCGCTGATATTTAACAATGTGGGAGTGGAAACCATCGGCAGCAGGTTCGGAGACGTAGCGAGTCGCGCACCTTCTTTGGTGATTCCGGAGGCATTTTTTTCGTTTTCCCGTATAAAAGCTTTATTTCCGGCGGCTTTTGCGATTGCATTTCTGGGAAGTCTGGAAAGCCTGCTGGGAGCTATAATTTCCGATAACTTGTCCGGCGAGAAACATCGATCAAACATGGAATTGGTGGGACAGGGAATTGCCAATCTCGGATCTGCTCTTTGCGGAGGCATTCCGGCGACCTGCGCTCTGGGAACGACGTCTCTTAATGTCCGCGCTGGCAGCAAAACGCCAATTGCCGGATTGTTCAACGTATTGTTCATTTTATTATTTATGCTATGCCTCGGCCAATGCGTAAAAATCGTTCCCATGTCATCATTGGCGGCGATGCTGCTTTATACGGCCTGGAATATGGCTGGATTCACCAAAAACAAGTATATACTGCTAGCGCCCAAAAGCGACATTATTGTTTTTATTTCCACGATTCTCATTACTATCCTAACGGACATCGTTGTGGCAGTGGAAGTCGGTCTTGTGCTGGCGGCGTTTCTGTTCATCAAGAGATCTGTCGAAACAACTACCGCTGAAACATTCTCCCGCATAATAACAACAGAGGAGTGCAACGGAAAAGAGTGCGAATGTGTGAGAGTTTCGGGACATATTTTCTTTGGAGCGGCTCCCATATTGCATCATGCTCTGGAAGCTCTGCCGAAAGTGCACGATACCATCTACATCGATATGCAAAACGTGCCGTTCATTGACGTCACCGGCGCCAAAGTACTGAAAGAATTCGTCGCCGAAGTAAAGTGCAAAAATATAGAGGTGTTCATCGGCGGACTTAATAAAAGAACCATGAAGGCACTCAAAAAAATGGACGTCTCAAATGAATTGGCGGGACATCTGTCCGAGAATAGAATCTAGAGGCTCTTCAGTTTTAGTTGTAGGTACGGATAGCGGCTTGCGACAGATTGTCTAAAATTTTGCTGTTTTATGATATAAAAGACTGTTGAGATCAGAATTTTTTTGCGCTATGAGTGTCTTCTGAACAAATTTCGGATATCAGCAGTCCAAATGTTGATTTAGTATGTAACTCAGTTGTATACTTTTCCACATTAGAATTCCTTCGAAGAAGTTCTATTGTTTGCTATGAGTTTTTGCATGGTTTTCAGGAGAAAATCTCTGTATTTGAAAGAATAAGAATAATTTCAAAAAAAATATAAGAATTAAGTATTTTTTGGAATATTGATGCGAAAATAAAAAAAGATGTGCTAGCCGTACTGTAGGCTGTATATGCTAGGGATTGGTAACCACTGTTATTGGAGGGCAAATGGGAAAAATTGCAGACGGTGAAGCTACGCTACGTTGTTCTTTTTGTGGGAAAACACAGCATGAGGTGAAAAAACTCATAGTTGGCCCCACAGTTTACATTTGTGACGAGTGCATAGAACTATGCGCAGGAATAATTTCTGATCTTCCGTCCTCCGGTAATGTCTCCAAAAGCAAGAGCTATCTTCCGGTTCCACAGGAGATCTGCAAAACGCTGGATGACTATATCATTGGTCAGGACAAAGCCAAGCGCGTGCTTTCGGTAGCCATTTATAATCACTATAAAAGACTGAATCACATTTCCAAAATTAGCGATGTCGAGCTATCCAAGTCGAATATATTGCTCATAGGTCCGACCGGGACCGGCAAAACGCTTCTCGCTCAAACTTTAGCGCGCATTATTGACGTTCCGTTCACCATCGCAGACGCCACGACCCTCACGGAAGCTGGCTATGTCGGAGAAGATGTCGAGAACATAATTCAAAAATTGCTGCAGGCGGCGGAGTACAATGTTGAAAAGGCTCAGATGGGCATTGTCTACATTGATGAAATAGACAAGATATCCAAGAAGTCCGATAATCCATCCATAACTCGAGACGTATCCGGAGAAGGTGTGCAGCAGGCGCTGCTGAAAATTATGGAGGGCACGGTGTCGTCGGTTCCTCCGCAGGGAGGTCGGAAACATCCGCAGCAGGTGTTTTTACACATCGATACCACCAACATACTGTTTATTTGTGGTGGAGCGTTCGCCGGACTCGACAAAATAATAGCGGCACGCGGAAATAATTCGTCCATAGGTTTCGGCGCAGACATAAAACGTAGAGAAGATAAAAATATCGGTGAACTGTTCGCCAAAGTCGAGCCAGAAGATCTACTGAAATATGGATTAATCCCCGAATTCGTCGGTCGACTGCCGGTAATCACAACCCTAAACGATCTGGATGAACCCGCTCTGGTATCAATACTGACCAAGCCGAAAAATGCGCTGGTCAAGCAATATCAGAAGCTGTTCGGCATGGAAAATGTAACTCTGACCTTTGAAGATAGCGCCATCGTCGCAATCGCAAAACTCGCACTGGACAGAAAAACCGGCGCCCGAGGACTCCGATCCATTATGGAATCAGCTCTCCTTGACATCATGTTCGATCTACCTTCCAATAAAAACGTAGAAGAAGTTATAATTTCAAAAGATGTTATTGAAGGAAAGCACCCACCTATATTAAAATACGCCAGTGTTAAAAGTAGTGCAATTGGCTAGGAGTGTGCTTTGGAAAATGTTTGTCCTGTGTTGTCGATAAGAGATATAGTGGTATTTCCGCATGTCGTCGTTCCATTGTTTGTGGCAAGATCTAGGTCCGTAAATGCTTTGGATTCTGCCATGGAAAATGATAAAAAAATCGTGCTGTTGACCCAAAAAAGTTTGCACAATGATGATCCGTCTTTCAATGACTTGTATCACGTTGGCGTGCTGGGCAATATCCTGCAATTACTAAGGCTTCCGGACGGAACCGTGAAAATTCTCGTGGAGGGAATCGCACGAGTTAAGGTAATAAAATGCATCACGGATAAAGATTATTTTTCCGTAGAATATGAATTCCTGAAAGTTCGCGCCAATGAAAATCCATTGGAAATAGAAGCGTATAGAAGAAGCGTTCTGGAACAATTCGAAAACTACGCAAAGCTGAATAAAAGAATATCGTCAGATACCGTAATGGCCATAAAAACAATGGAATCGGTAAATAATCTCATAGACGTGGTATCTGCCCATCTGGTGCTGCGAATACAGGATAAACAGATCCTGCTGGAAGAAACAAGCATCATAAAAAGATTCGAAAAGCTCCTGTCGTTCATGGAATCTGAAATCGACGTCATTAATGTCGAGCGAAAAATCCGCAACCGCGTAAAAAAACAGATGGAGCGCACTCAAAAAGAGTATTATCTCAATGAGCAAATAAAAGCCATTCAGAAAGAACTGGGCGATTCGGAAAGCTCCGGCGACGAAATCGATGATTTTGAAAATAAAGCAAAAAAAATTCATTTTTCTACGGAAGCTCGCGAAAAATTCAATGCCGAACTAAAAAAATTGAGAAATATGCAGTCGGCCTCTCCGGAAGCTACCGTCATTCGAAATTATTTAGACTGGCTCATAAGTATCCCCTGGAACCACAAAACAAAAATCAAAATGGACATAAAGGCAGCCAAAGTGGTTCTGGATCGCGATCACTACGGTCTTGATTCCGTAAAAGAGAGAATTCTCGAATTCCTTGCCGTCCAAAATAAAGTTGGCAAGCTAAAAGGATCTATTATATGCTTGGTAGGTCCTCCGGGAGTAGGAAAAACGTCGCTGGCAAAATCAATTGCCGAGGCTACTGGACGAAATTACGTCAGAATTTCACTGGGAGGCGTCCGGGACGAATCTGAAATAAGAGGACATCGTCGCACCTATATCGGTTCTATGCCGGGAAAAATCGTCGCCAGCATGAAAAAAGCAAAATCGTCGAATCCACTCTTTCTGCTGGACGAAATCGATAAAATGGGATCCGATTGGAAGGGAGATCCCTCCAGCGCATTGCTAGAAGTCCTGGATCCCGAGCAAAATTGTGCCTTCAACGACCATTATATCGAGGTGGATTACGATCTCTCGGACGTCATGTTCATAACAACCGCTAATTCCTACAAAATGCCGGAACCACTGCTGGACCGTCTGGAAATAATTAAACTCTCCGGCTATACGGAATTGGAAAAATTGGAGATCGCCAAACGACACCTGGTCCCAAAAGAAAAAACCGAAAACGGTCTGAAAGAAAAAGAAATGTCCATATCCGATGGCGCCATCATGCTGCTCATAAGAAATTATACCCGCGAAGCCGGTGTTAGAAATCTCGAAAGAGAAATAGCCAACATCTCTCGCAAAGTCGTTAAAGAACTGCTGGAACGCGAAAGCGAAATAAAAAACATCGATATCACAGAAGAAAATTTGGAAAAATATGCCGGTGTGAAAAAATTTAATCGGTTGGGTACCGAAGATAAAAATCTCGTTGGCGTTGTCACGGGTCTTGCATGGACGGAAGTTGGAGGCGAACTCCTGTCCATCGAAGCCATTAGCGTTCCCGGAAAAGGAAAAACAACTCTTACGGGAAAACTCGGCGATGTTATGCAGGAATCCATTCAGGCTGCCATAAGTTTCGTGAGGTCAAGAGCAGAATCATTCGGTATAGATCCAAAAATATTTGAGCATACTGATTTTCACATCCATGTGCCGGAAGGAGCTACTCCCAAAGACGGTCCTTCTGCCGGAGTCGCGATGGTAACCAGCATAGTCTCCACTCTCACTTCCATTCCGGTTAAAAACGACGTGGCCATGACGGGAGAAATTACACTCCGTGGTAGAGTGCTCCCCATCGGCGGCCTTAAAGAAAAATTGTTGGCGGCACATCGCGGCGGCATCAAAACCGTAATTATGCCAAAGGAAAATGAACACGATTTGCACGACGTCCCCCAATGCGTCCTAAAAGATGTAAAACTAATCAAGGTGGATAACGCCGATGACGTCCTTCAAAATGCATTGGTGCAAAATCTTTTTCAGAAAACAAAAGAGCTTTTGGCTAGCATTTAAAATTTTAAAAGTTATATTTTATACCAAATCCCATCTCTGATTTGCCATTGTCGACTGGTCAGCGACTGATACAGTGTGCACTCCGCAGGTTGTTTGGATAATTCAAAATGGGATTTGGTATTATATCGTTTAAAATTTAGTCTTTTTAAAAAACAAAAAAATACTTGTTTTTTTTAAAAAAAAGTGGTATATTATAATAAATTGTTGCCTATTAATAGGGTAGCCTGAGTAGTAATACCAGATTCCATCTCTGATTTGCCATTGCCGACTGGGCAGCGACTGGTACAGTATGCACTCCGCAAGTTGTTTGGATAATCCAAAATGGGACCTGGTATAAGCTCTGGAATTTTATTAGATAGTCAATTCTTTGCAAAATAGCACAATTTTTACATGGAGGAAATATGAAAAAACTATTAATATGCTCTTTGGTGCTTTGCCCTTTGTCTATTACCACCAGCAATGCCGCACAAGACTACTTCCCAAGCAGTTCCGGCGATGACCACTTCAATAGTGGGCTCCTAAAACCTTTTAATAACTTTCCCACTAATCCCTCTTTTCCCAAATTTCCGACTGAAGATTCCATGTCGGATCAGGAAAAAACAATGTACCAAGCCTACAAGCAGCTGGAGCAAGAAATATCTCAAAAAAATAACGAAATAATAATGGGATTTCCAGATTTTGAAGAACTTAATGGACATGAACTGGATGTAGCAATAAAAGCAGAAGCAGCAAGAAAAGAGAAAATACGAACTGCATTAATTACGTCTTTTCTAAACAATACTCCTGCTGTTTTTTATATGGATCGCCAGACGGATTGTTTCGCTGGATTCGTAAGTCTGCAGGATGACATGTACTATCTATTGGTTAGTTGTATCCGGAATTTATTACGTGGCAGTAGTCTGGATGTAGTCTGCAAAGAAATGAATAGTTGTTTGAAGCGGATCTGTTGTCCGTTTGGAGCACGTATGAAATGTGACGAATCATATCTTTTCATGAGTACTTTAATAAAAAATAAAAATTTTATGAATTTTATTCAGCAGTGTGTCGAAAAAATAAAATCACAACTGCTAGCGGAAGAAATTGATTTTTCGCAATCGGTTAATGCTGGATTAGCGTTGCTTGCAGAGAGAAAAAAAGATAAGCTGAACACAAAAAAAGAAATAAACTTAGAGGAAATTGTACAAGAAGGAATAAATAACGGATCGATCAAAAGAATGTATGCTCTTTACGTCCATAATACACTTAATGAAATTGAGCACATATGTGCTAAGCCTCTTGTATTTAATAATAATGAAGAGACGAATTATTGGGTAGAACAAATTTATAACTTTGCTCCTGATATCGGTATTTATATAGGATTATTAAATTTTGGAACTATGAATATTATGAAGTCAATTCGCAACTATATTGCCGGTCTTAGTATGCATGACGATAGGTTTAGTTATTTCGCAAAACTAAATGAAAATGATGCAATTTTCATCTGTCCCTTAAACAAAAAATTTCCCCTAATATCCAATTTTAGTAATATTTGAGATTATTGGGAAGATGTTGCCAAATGGAGCATAGGAGTCGAGAGCATTGCGTATAAATCTGAGACGGATTTTTTTCAATCTAGGGCGAGTGTGTTATTTGGATAAATAGTTTCCGCTTCTGGAGTTTAAGAATATCATTTTTGTTTCGGTGATCCCGTGGTAGAGTACCAGTAGATTAGAAATCAATGATTATGGCAGGTATTCAAATATGATTGGAAAATTTGCATACTTGCCGGCATTGATGAACATGGATGTCGTAGCTGATATAGTGTCCACTTAACTGGGAGAATTAATATGAGGCAATTTGGCATATGTTTGGAGACTGGCGATTTTATCGAAAAACCGGATTTTGTGGATCAGATTTTGGGACTCGTAAAAGATGGAATCTACGATTTCGCACAGTTGATAGTTCTTGCGGATTCATACGCTGGCGCCGGCGCAATCATTCGAGAAAAAATGCTGGATATTCGCACTGTCATTCATGCTCCATTCTATGACGTTGACATGGGAAATAGAGATTTGCCGGAAAGCAATCTTGGCAAATTAAAAGATGCGCAGAAATTCGCGGATTTACTTTACGCTGACATTATCATAGTGCATCCCGGAAAAGGCGACGGTGAAGAATACCTTCGCGAGACCATTCGGCAATTTCAATTGATAAGCGATCTGCGAATTGCCGTTGAAAATTTGCCCTATAATCCGCATGGGCGAGTGCTACATGGATCGTCGCCGGAAAATATAAAACGAATCATTGACGAAACCGAATGCAAATTTTGTTTTGATTTAGCCCATGCCATCTGCGCGGCAAATTCTCTTGGAAGAAATGTCTACGATGATTTTGCGCAATATAATGCGCTGCGGCCGAGTCTTTATCACCTGTCCGACGGAGATTTTTCGGCGACCGTCGACCATCATCTTCATCTGGGATTCGGAAACTACGACATTGCAAAAATCCTGAGAGAATTTATTCCGGAAGATGCAATGATTGTGCTGGAAACAAGACACGAAAATGCCACAACGGCGGATTTATGGATAAAAGATATGCAATGTATCAAGGAGCTAGAACTAAATGAGCATTTTTAAAATCTATGCCGAAATAGCAAATCTTGCTGTATTCGCCGGGTGGCAAGTGAAGTCGATAAAATGAAGTCTGGTACTTTTATTTTTCACCATATAGCGCTATATTAGGACAGTCGATATTCGGAATTTTATTCTGAAAGCATTCGTGTCGGACTAGTGCGTCAGAATTAAACCTGCGGTGCTAAAATATCAATAAGTATATGAGCTCGCTGCTCGTTTAATTCTTCCTATTATTACGACAGAAAATCTCGGATTTCGGCGGTCCCATATTCGAAGGCAGAAAAAAAACAAGATTAATATGTTTGGTAAAATAAAAAATAAAATAGACAATCTTTATGTGATAAAAAATTACAGAAATATACGTTGCTACATAAAACCGTATAAAATTAGGGCATTACTGGCGATTTTCATAACGTTACCGGTGGGAATGATGGACGCCATAATCGCCATGGCTTTAAAACCGTACATGGACGTAGTTATGATAGAAAAAAATCTATCTGCCAGTTCTTATATACCTATATTAATCATATTATTTAGTCTACTGCAAAGTGCATTTAACTATTCCTCCACTTATCTTAATGCTTGGGTTGGAGTAAAGATAAGCGGCAGTCTCAAATACGATTTATTCAAGAGACTTATGAGATATGAGGCTCGATTTTTCGATAAAAATACTTCCGGCAACATTTTGCAGCGTTTTAATTCCGACGTGGATACCGCCTGTGCAGGTCTTCTCAATAATATGAAATTATTTAGTACGCGTTTTTTTTCATCTTTGTCGCTTATTTCGGTTTTATTGGTGAACTCATGGAAGCTGGCTATTGTGGCATTGATTGTGCTGGTGGGAGCGTTATATCCATTGACTTCCATCAGGAAGCGCATCGGCAGCATTCTGGTTCAGACTGTATTTTCCGGAGCTGCCATCATAACTCATTATAGTGAGGCATTTAGCGGTAATCGCGTAGTGATGTCCTACAATTTGTACGATCATCTACTGCGAAAGTTCTCAAAGGCGTTGAACGAGGTATTTACCTTTAGCATGAAAATGGTTCAGAGAACGGGAATTTTATCTCCGCTGATGCATTTTATTATTTCCATTGGCATTGCAGCGATAATTTGGTTGGGGAGCTATCTTATTGTGCATAGTAATTTGACTCCGGGCGGATTTGTTTCATTTATAACGGCGCTTTTGCTGCTGTATCAGCCGATAAAATCCATTGGAAATGACTACAATGCCATGCAGATATCTCTGATGGCCATGGAGCGTGTGTTTGATTTGATGAAAGCCACTCCTGCTATTGGAGACGCTTCTTCGGCCAAGCATCTGAAGTGCATTCAAAATGGAATTAGCTACGAAAACGTCTGCTTTGAATATGAGCAAAATAAGCCGATACTGCAGGATATAAATCTTCAGGTAAAAATTGGGGAAACGGTGGCGCTGGTGGGCAATTCCGGTGGCGGCAAAAGCACTCTGATGAATCTGCTGCCGAGGTTCTACGACGTTACGGCCGGAAGCATACGCATCGATGATACTGACGTAAGGGACATTGCCATCGATTCTCTGCGAGATAAAATAGCGGTGGTATTTCAGGATAATTTCCTGTTCTCCGGCACAATCCGGGAAAATATTTTGGTGGGAAAAGAGGACGCTTCCGCTGATGATCTAAAACGTGCCATAAAATCGTCATATTTGGATGAGTTTGTAACGTCTCTGGAGCGGGGCATCGATACGGAAATAGGGGAGAGGGGAGTCCTGTTGTCCGGTGGACAAAAACAGCGGGTGGCTATAGCGAGGGCGTTTCTAAAAAACGCTCCAATTGTTATATTGGACGAGGCTACGTCTGCCCTTGATAATAAATCTGAGGCCATTGTACAGGAAGCCATAGAAAATCTCATGAAGGATCGTACGGTATTTATTGTGGCGCACCGGCTTTCAACAGTCCGAAATGCTGACAAAATTGTGGTAATAAATCATGGAAAAATACACGAAATCGGTACTCACGAAGAGCTAATTGCCAAAAAAGATAGCGAGTATGCGTCATTATATAATACGCAGTTCGATTAGTGGATTTCCGCTATGCGTAATTTGGCTAAGGGGCAATATTCTTGTGGAAAGAAGTGAAAAGAATTTGCCTACTCTATCTTGTATTTTGGAATTGGTCAACATATTATATCAATCTTCATATATCCATTGATGCAGAGGTTCATTCCCCAGTTTTATAAGTTTATGTCGCGTATTTTTAAACCCTGTGGCGCGTGACATAGATTCCCACACACATCATAGTACCCAAAATGTCTTAAAAAATTGCTAATTTATAAAAATATTTTTTCATTAACGAAAATTTTACAATTTTTTGATAGCATGGTACCTGGTGGAAGAGGCGCTTGCGCACAACTTGTGATTGTAAAAAAAGCGAAATAAGTCTCATAATCAGGAGACCCCAGAACCCGTGGGGAAGGCAAGAATTGCTGCACTTGATTATTATAAAAAAATAACGTATCGTAAATTTATTAAAATAAGGTCACTGCATAATGATAAACTCAACTTTAATGCTATTAAGTCAATATAATAAAAATAGAACACTAATGAATATTTGTGCCATAATTTGGATATTCTTCATGTTCTCGCAGGTGAAATTCCAGCTGACTTTTTTTGCGATAGCCAATTTAATGGCTTTTTTGATAACTACCATAGCAATTCGAAAAATAAAAAATAAATACCTGCATATGGTAGGAGCAATCGCGTCCATACTGTTGTACAGCATCTGCATTGATGTTATCTGCTTTTACATTTATCCGGAATTTGTTTGTGGCCAAAGTCTACTGGATTATATATGGAGCGGAATACTATTCAACTCTAAATACGTATTTCTAAACACTATATTGGTGGTCGTTTTTATGCTTCTGAAAAAAATAAAAACCTTAGGCAAAGAAATATTTTTTTCCCCAAAATCTTCCGCATAGCCAGCTACAAGATCATGGTCTCTACTCACAGACCTTAACCGCGTTTCCGCCATCCTGCTTGGCTATATACATAAATTTATCAGCGACGGAAATGGCGTCATAGACTCCGAGATTCCCTTCTACATCCACACAGCAGACTCCAATGCTAACGGTGCAGCATATGTCTTTAAAAGGCGAATTCTCTACGTTTTTCTGAATCCTGGTTGCAATTTCCGACGCCACATTTCTTGTGACATTGTCCATAATGATGATAAATTCGTCGCCGCCGTATCTGGCAATGAGATCAGTCGAACGTATGTATTTTTTTATGCTATTGGAAACATACTTCAGCATGGAATCCGCAAACGAATGGCCATATTTATCGTTGATTTGCTTGAATTTATCAATGTCTATCATAAGCACTGCGGAATTGAAAAAATTTCTTTCCTTGCTACGCACATAATCTTCAAAAAACGATCTATTGTACACCTCAGTGGTGGAGTCCATGGCGGATATATACATACTTTTTTTCAGTTTTTCCGTGAAGTTGTCGTATAATCTTTTGTATTTTATCATGGAGTTCAATCGGCAAGCAGTGACAATTGGATTAGTGGTTATATTAATCATGTCAGTGCAGCCGATGTCCAGTGCTATGATGCTTTTGGCTTTTTCTTTGCTGTTTTTATCGTAGGTAAGCACAATGGGCTTGTAGCGATTGATTCTTTTCAAACGGAGACTCGCACAGCATTCTCGTGTCTGATAATTGGACGAATTCACGAGAAATAAATCGCAATCGCTGACGTCGTCGATGGTCGGCCATGATTTTATTTGGACAATTTCCGTATGTTTCAAAATATTTTCGTATAAAAAATTCACTTCTTCGTGAAAGAACGTAACGATTTTCTGGAAGCGTCGTTCGTTTAGGTAAACGCTATTCAGCAGATTATCGTCGAACATGCGTTTCATTTTCGTTAAGACATTAATTTTTCTGAACAGAGCATGGCGACTGATATGGAGATCAATAAAGTCATCGACGCCGTTATTTGCAAACATCAGCGAGGTCGTCATGGATATTTTTTCCAGAACACCAATAATGGGAATTACACCACAAAGTTGTCTTAAAACGGAAAAAAAATCAGAAAATAATTTCGATTGCGATTGCGGTAATGATATCAAAACAATATCTATGGATTGGGTGCCAACAATTCGGAGAGAATCTTCCAGAGATCTAGAAAATAATAACTGATTATAGGCACTTTGCAACTCAGTTGATATTCTGAGAACGTCTAATTTACAATCGTTTATCACTAGTATTTTAGCTATCATCGTGTTTTTTCTCAATACATACGAAAACAGTTTCTATAAACTTACCAATAGAAAGTGGTTTTGTTAAGAATGCATCGAGATTTTTTTGCACATTTTTTTTATTTTCTTTACCATATATTGACAATCCAATTATAGGCATGAATTTTGTCGTTTTTTCACATTGCATTTTATGTATTAATTTTTCGAGAAACGATTCTTCGGCGATTTCTATATTTATGACCATCAAGTCGCATGGTTTTTCCTTAATTTGCAGTAGTCCTTCCAGTGGAGTTTTCGCGACGTTCACATCAAATCCGTTAGCCATGAGAGCATCTTCATACAAGCTACACTGGACTGCGTTTTGCTCCATTAGCACAGCTGTTTTTTTAAATAAGGCCGTTTGCATTGTAGTTCTCCACACTTAATAGTTCGAGAAACCATGCGTAATGAGATATTTCCGCAAGGACGGAAGGCAGACATCAGTGTTAGAGTATGGAATCACTGTGTCAGCCGCGGTTATTTTTTGCTTTTGCGAAGCTATTCATTAGGCAGCGATTTTATTTTAGCCACCAATTTATTAACAAATTATTACTAATCATGAAGAAATAATCAAAATCTGAGATTTTTTTTCGAAGACACTCGTATCAAATTGCACTCACCATCTGACGGATTCTGTCTGGACTGTAGGACTTGAGAACGTTATTGGATGGTTAAAATGATGATGGACCCAAGGCCTGCTGTAATTCGGTATGGGGCAAGCTTAGAATTCGTAAATGGCAGAGTCCGTATGGTAGCGAATTTCCGGATATAACTATTATAGAATTATTTTATTTGGCGTTATTGCACAAAAGAAAGGTTACCAAGAACCTTTCTTTTATACAATATTCACGCAATGATCTTGAAAATGCAGTGCAGTTGGGAAACGTTTTTAATTATCCTTGGACTTCCCCATTGCAACTCCCAATATATCACCGAGACTGGCTCCGCTATCGGAGGAACCATATTCGGCCATAACCTGCTTTTCTTCTTCGATTTCCAGTGCTTTGATGGATAGTCCGACTTTTCTACAGGATTTATCGACGGTTATAATTTTTGCATCGACTTTTTCTCCGATGGCAAAGCGATCTGTTCTTCTATCAAGTCGATCTTTAGCCAGATCGATTTTCTTTATGAATCCGCGGACTCCATTGGCCAGAGCAACCTCGATGCCGTCGTCGGCTTTGGTTTCGATCACAACGCAGGTTACAACCGCACCTTTTTTGATGTCTGCGTCGATGCTTCCGTACGGATTCGGCGTAAGTTGCTTAATTCCCAGAGAAATACGTTCTTTTTCTTGATCGACTTCCAGCACTTTAACTCGAACGATATCTCCTTTTCTATATTTTGCCAAATCTGCATCTTTGTTTTTTTCCCAGGAGAGGTCGTTGAGATGCACCATACCGTCGATGTCGCTGTTCAACCTAACGAAGAGCCCGAAATCTGCAACATTGGAGATAGCTCCTTCAAATTCAGTACCCGACGGAAATTCTTTTACAATTCTATCCCAAGGATTTTCCTGCAATTGTTTCATACCGAGTCCCATGCGTCTCTTGGATACGTCCACATCCAGTACGACCACATCGATTATGGATCCCGACGATGCTACCTTCGATGGCAATACGTTTTTCTTCCAACTTATTTCAGAAACATACACGAGGCCTTCTACGCCATCTTTCACCTCGACAAATATGCCATAATCGGTGACATTGGTGACTTTTCCGGTGACGCGAGAACCAACCTTGAATTCCTCATCGACTCCTTCCCAAGGATCTTTGCACAATTGCTTCATGCCCAGAGAAATACGACGTGTGTCTTTGCTGAATTTTATGATTTTTACCGTTACTTCCTGTCCCGGAACCAGAACCTCTAGTGGGTGGTTAATTCTTTTCCAGGAGATATCGGAGTTATGCAGCAGTCCGTCCACGCCACCGATGTCCACAAAGGCTCCGTAAGTGGTGATATTCTTGACTATTCCGCTAATAACTTGTCCTTCCTCGAGATTCGCAACTGCCTTCGCTCTTTCTTCAGCATTTGCTCCCTCGAGAATTCCTCGACGAGATACCACTATGTTTTCCCGCAAACGATCCATTTTCAATATCAAAAATGGCTGTTCTATTCCCATCAACGGCGAGATGTCCTTTACCGGGCGCACATCCACCTGACTACCGGGCAAAAATGCCGTCGCTCCATTGAGGTCCACCATGAAGCCACCTTTCACGCGACTGAACATTATGCCCATAACGCTGGTGCCTTCCTTAAAGGCTTTTTCAAAGTCTCCCCAGGCCGCTTCTCGTAGAGCTTTTTCCCGACTAAGCACAATCTCGCCGCTTTTGTCTTCGTAGCGGTCAATGAAAACATCAATGCAGTCACCAACCTTTAGCTCCAATTTCCTGCCGCAACTCGTAAATTCAATGACTGGGATCCGTCCTTCGGACTTGAGTCCCACATCAATGGTCACGAAATTGTCATCGACGGCCACAACCTTACCTTTTACAACCTTATTCTCCAATACGGAAGCTTTACACGCTTGCTCAAAAAGTTCTGCAAAACTCTCGCTCTGCAAACTTAAATTTTCCTCTGCCATTAAACATCCTCTCTGTCGTTGCGTTCCCAACTCTATGCTTCAACGGAAACCAACTTCGCTTTGCTAAAATCGATAAAAAAATAACAGGATATACTAGCCCTGTCTTGCCTTAAACCTCGGATTAGTCTTGTTTATTATGTAAACTCGTCCCTTTCTCCGAATGAGACGACAATTCTTATGCCTAGACCTAATTGTTTTTAGTGAATTTACCACTTTCATTGAAAATCTCCCTTCTGCAGTATTTTCTACACTTTTTTCACAGAAAAGTCAAGTTTTTTATGTGAAATCGTAAGCCCAAGCAAAAAAATAAAAGAAGTGTGACATAACTCAGACTAAATTTTTTCAGGACCAAATATTGGCGTTGGACTGTCGAGATCCGCAATTTTTATGTGGAAGACTGAGCCGGAGAGAGAGATTCTCTCTTAACGATAATATTGTCGATGAGACCAAGTTTTTTCGCGTCTTCCGGATGCATGAAATTATCTCTTTCTACGGCCAGCTCGATTTCCGGCAGCGACATTTTGGTGTGTTTTTCGTAAATTTTATTGAGTCGAGCACGCAGATCAAGTATTTCTTTGGCGTGGATAGCAATATCGCTGGCCTGTCCACGGAAACCACCGGATGGCTGGTGTATCATTACTCTGGAATTTGGCAGAGAAAATCTTTTTCCCGGAGCTCCTGCCGCCAGCAGCAGCGATCCCATGGATGCCGCCTGTCCCATGCACAATGTTGTAATTTCAGGACTAATATACTGCATTGTGTCATATATGGACATACCCGACGTCACAACTCCTCCGGGAGAATTAATATACATGTATATGTCTTTTTTGGGATCCTCTGACTCCAAAAAGAGCAATTGCGCACAGACCAAACTAGCTGATGTATCTTCAACTTCTCCAGTTAGAAATACTATCCGCTCCTTTAGCAATCTTGAGTATATATCGAAAGACCGCTCACCACGAGACGTCTGTTCCACAACCATTGGAACCAAGGTACTCATCATATCAGCCATTGCTCTTTCTCCTAATTAACTAAAATTAATGCCAGTGCTAACTTTCAACTTTTTTTTTGCGAATTTTTTTGGGAGCCTCCTCAGATGCGGAAGTTTCTTGAGTATGTTTTTGGCTCGTTTTTTTCACTTCGGGAGCTTCTGTGGTTTCTGATTTAGCCGCTTTGGAAGTTTTGGCGGTTCCCGATTTGCGTGCTTTGGAAGATTTTACGTTTTCTGGCGCACTCTCCTCAGGAGCTTTCGCTGCCTCGGATTCTGATACTGCAGGAGCTTTCGCTGCCTCGGATTCTGGTGCCGCAATAGTTTCCGCGGTTTCGGATTCTGGTGCCGCAATAGTTTCCGCGGTTTCGGATT
>JAITAC010000046.1 GCA_031284345.1 Holosporaceae bacterium
AAGCAACGTACCGGTCACGGCGGTTACAGAAAGCGGATTGTATAAAGTAATTCTACAATCCCGTAAGCCAGAAGCCCTGAAATTTGAGCGTTGGATCACCCACGATGTGCTGCCGCAAATCCGCGAACACGGTGCTTATGTAGCCGCCGCTACCAAAAAAACAACATTATTTCTACCGAAAAAAGAGCAATACATTGCAGATATTATAGGGAAAACAGCGCACAACGAAGAAACCAAGAAAAAAAAGAGGGGCCAGAAGAGAACGAAACACCTGTACCTGAGGGCTTCCAGCTCGCAGAGGATGCACTCTCGTACTACGACGAATCAGCAAAGAAATACATCACTGTAGCTGGATATATCAGAGTAATCGCAAACACCGAAGATCACGGAAGCGACCAAACAGGAAAATTAGTCGAATTCGTCACGCGCAGAGGCGAAACAAAGCAATTGCTCCTGTACAACAACATGATCATCAAAGACGGAGATGCAATACACCAAATACTCGCAGCCAAAGGACTATTCGTTTCTACTAGAAAAAAATCAAAAAACAAACTCAGCGAGTACATCAACGCCTCCAATCCAACACTACATGCAAAAATTATCAAAGTCACCGGATGGCACGAAAATTACTTCATAACCGAAAACGGCATAATCGGAGAAATTCCAAATGAATTACTGATTTTTCAGCCGGACGCAGAGCCGACTGCAGTCTGCACCAAAGGCGAGCTAAAAGATTGGATCGAAAACATCGGCAAGCCATGCATAGGTAATTCAAGACTCATATTGGCTGTAAGCGCAGCATTCGCAAGCATCCTGCTAAAACCATGCAAAAGAGAAAACTTCGGCCTTCATTTCGTCGGTAACAGCTCAGAAGGTAAAAGCACCGCACTCTACGTGGCAGCATCCGTGTTCGGCAGTCGCAAGTACATTCGGTCGTGGCGCGCCACCGACAACGGACTCGAAGGCATCGCAGCAATTCACAACGACAAGCTGCTCATCCTCGACGAACTCGGCGCGTCAGACCCGCGAAAAGCAGGCGATATCTCCTACATGTTCAACAGCGGACTTGGAAAAACACGAGCAAACATCACAGGAGCCGCACGAAGGCCCTACACGTGGCGTATCGGCGTGCTGTCGTCCGGTGAGAAAGATCTCGAAACTCACATGGCAGAAGCCAATAAAAGAACCTACACAGGCCAGAATATCAGATTGCTTACCGTGTTCGCTAAACCTACTCCAGAAAGCACAGGATTACTCGAAAATCTCAACGGATTCCAGAACTACGCAGCACTAGCACAACACCTCGATAAAGCTACTCAAGAATATCACGGCACACCAATGGTCGCATTCGTGGAGAACGTCATCAAAGAAATAGATTCACTGCATAAATACTTCAATAACGCCATGCACAATGCAAAAGAAAAACACCTGCCACGCCACGCTAACGGACAGGACGACCGCGTGTTTAAGTTCTTCTTTACACTCGGATTCGCCGGTGAACTCGCAACACGCCACAGCATCACCGGATGGCCAGCAGGCGAAGCCCTGACAGCCGCCATAGAGGAATTTAAACGCTGGATCGCTCACAAAGGCGGCCTAGGAAACCAAGAAGAAAAAATGCTGCTCGAACAGGTCAAACACTTCTTTGCTACCTACTCACAGAGCAAATTTCAGAGAACCGCTAATGGAAAAACAAACGTTTTCGCAAATATTAACGAACGCGCAGGATTCGTCGAGGCACGTACCAACACCGACGGATCGACAGAAGACGTTTTCTACGTTTTTCCTGAGTACTTCAAAAACGTAATCGCGAAAGGATTATCGCTGAAAATGGTCTGCAAACTGCTCGCAGATCTCAAAATCTTGGAGATAGAACAGAGCGATAGTCGCTCAACCACACTTCTTCGCATAGACGGAAGAGTATACCGAATGTATGTAATTAACAGCAATTTTTTTGAGAAGGAAGAAATATGATAAATACCACAAAAAAGTGCTTGAAATTTTATAATAACCAAATATTATGGCTAGTGGAGGAGTCTTCTTATAAAAAAAGAATTTTTTTATTATTGGTTAAACCATCCTCTAAAAGGCGTCCAGTAACCAAAAACAAAAAAACAAAATGTATCATTTTTGTTGGTTACATTGGTTACATTGGTTACACTTTCAAAAACAATGGGTTAACCCCTGATTTTGTAACCAGAACGCAACCGTGTAACCAAAATCCCCCTACAATCACGTTAAACGCGAATTCCGCGCGACTTCCGTTACACAAAAAAAACACAAACCTAGAGTTGTATTTTCAGTGGGAGATGCCGCCTTAAAAAAATACTATAAATAAGCAAAATTGATGAAATTTTTTACAGCATTATACAGAAAGGAAAAATAAATGGAAAAAGAGAACGCAGAAAAGAAAACGGAGGCAAACAATGACTGAAATGACAGAAGAAAAACAAAATACAATCTCTATGACTCACGCACAATTCAATGAATTGAACAGCCTTATCGAAAAAGCGCTCGCCTCAGTCGGATCCGCCCACTATGCAACAGCACCGGCATTCAGATTGATGCCTAAAAAATGCGGACGAGCAACCATTTGCAAAATTGCAGATGACTTGGTAACAGCACGACACGCTTTTATTGATATCAGCGAACTGCTGCAAGAAGTGCAATACAACTACAAAAATGAGAAAAGAAATAAAACAATAACCGAAAGCATGAGCATGGAGGCGCACAATGACTGAAATTTCAGAAAAAAAAGATGATAAAGTGGGGCAGAACGGGGGCAGCCTGGATAAACTTAAAGAAAAATGGCCGTCACCGTTTGTATCTAGAGACCGCATAGGAGAATTTACAGACGGAATACTTAAACAAAGCAGCATGAATACTATGGACGCACGAGGCGACGGCATATCCCCAAGATATCGCATTGGAAACAGAGTATTTTACGAAACAGAAAAAGTAGTTGATTGGTTGAAGGCAAGAGCAAAATAGGAGAATAAATTATGGATGCATTCGATAAATTGAGAGAAACATGTAAAAAACAATACATTTCCAGAAAGGATCTTTGGAATCTAACTGGCGGAATTATTCATCCAAGAACTATGGCTATATTCGATCAAAAAGGAATCGGAATTTCTAATTCTATTATGATAGCTCACAAACGAATGTATCCGATAGACAGCGTCATAGAATGGTTACGAACCAAATCAACACTAATATGCGACAAAAAATAATTTCTCAGAGCACGCCACGAAACCGGATTGTGAAAATCGATCCGGCCTTCTCATGCGTGCAACACAAACAAAAGCATATTAAAACAAAATTTAAAAATGGGGGCAGATTTTGAAACTTTCTTTTTTGTGGGGGGCTGCAAGATCGCCATTCTTCCCTGAAATTTCAGATGGTGCGCCCTGTAGGACTCGAACCTACGACTTCCGGCTTAGAAGG
>JAITAC010000064.1 GCA_031284345.1 Holosporaceae bacterium
AATATAACTGATTTTTCTCGCTCTCGATGAGTGTTATTCTAGCGGAATCGTCGCCGCATTGCCGCCTATATATCGAGTCGATAACATCAAAATAATCCACGCTAACTGCCGGAATTTTCAGCGAAAATGCCATTCCTTTGGTGAAACTTTGGGCAATGCGGATTCCGGTAAAAGACCCTGGGCCAGAGGCCGTAATAATGCCATTTATTTTTTTCACGTCGATGTTGTTTTCCCGCAGTAGATCCGAAACAATACCAACAAAATTGCTCGATGCATCGGCATTCAGATTTTTTTCGCCAATAATGCCATCGCGAACTATAGCTGCGGAGCATCTTTTAAGACAAGCGGTGACCGCCAATAAAATACCGCTTTCCTGTGAAAATTTATTTTTCATTTCAAAACCACATTTGAATTTTTCATGGATATGGCCAGTTCTCCCCGCAGAAAAGACATGGCATATTTGCCAAAAATTTCATTTCGCCATCCGCTGAGACATTTTACATCAGTGTATCCATTGCATAATCTTTCCAGCTCAGCGGTAGTCGCGATAATTGAAATCGCAACGTTGTTTTCGGCGGATTTTATTTCCAAGATGGCCTTCAGCAAATGCACGGAAATATTTTTATGGCTGATGGTTGGGGTTATTTCCATATTTTGGGCCAGCAGTTCTGCGAATTGCAGGAACTCACGGCGAGTATTATTTATGATCCAGCGGGAATTTTGCACAACTTTGATGAATGGCACTCCTTTTTTGGATATTTTATTTAGCAGTGCGTCGCTGGCGATGGACTGGGCATCTGCGCTGATTTCCATTGCTTTAGTGGATCTCCAGCAAAATAATTGTTGGAACAACGTCGATTTTTTTTCTTTAATTTGCGACGTTTCATTTTTTTTATAGAAGGATGCGATTTCGCCGTCCAGCCAGTGGAGTCGTCCTGAATTGCGCAGTGATTCCTGTTGCTTTTTGTAGACGTCTCGTAGATACAGCACATCTTCTGCCGAATAGAGCAATTGTTTTTCGTTCAGCGGGCGATGCATCCAGTTGCTCGTGGAATAGCTTTTACTGATATTTTTGTCCAGATATTTTTTTACGATATCCAGGTAACTGATTCTGTCGCGAGTACTCAGCAGCATTTCGTAGAGCTGCGTATCGCAGATATTGTTCACATCTAGGCCGTAAATTTTCAATATTTCGATGTCCTGCTGTCCCGAATGAAAAACTTTCGGCAATTTTTCATCTTCGAATATGGAGCACAAGAATGCCAGATCGACGGCCAGCGGATCAATCACAAAGACTGTGTTGGCGGTCGCCACCTGCACAAGACATATCAACGGAATCGAGAGATTCTCTCGTATAAATTCCGTATCGACGGCTATAAATTTATTTTCCTCAGAAGCTTCAGCAATATCATCGGCAAATATTTTACAAAAATTGCGAACTGATTCTGGGGAATCCACGAAAATCATTATTCACGCCAATTAATAAACATTTTTACAGTCCCATTATAGAACTTTTTTAGCGGCATATGCCAGAGATCGTCGCAAAATTTAGAGACTGTCGTTCGGCGGGAAAAATTTTCAGATATCGGCGCTTTGGTGTTGATTATGTCCAGCAACTGTTGTATGTATGTAACGGATTGCCTCTGTGGCGGAACTGGTAGACGCGGCAGACTCAAAATCTGTTGTTCGCAAGAACGTGCTGGTTCGATTCCGGCCAGGGGCACCATTAGAATTTTATTAGATCAATATCTGGAGGTCGTTTTGAGCAAAACCATAGCGCTTACCGGAGACAGACCCACCGGAAAACTTCATTTGGGTCATTTTGTGGGATCCCTGAAAACCAGAGTCGATCTCCAGCACACCCATGATCAGTACATAATGATTGCTGATACTCAAGCGCTTACCGATTATTTCGAAAATCCTCAGCTGGTGGTGGACAATATAGTAGAAGTTCTGTCCGACTACCTGGCGGTGGGAATAGATCCGGAATTATCAACGATTTTCATACAATCGCAGGTGCCAGCCCTCTGCGAATTGACCATGTACTACATGAATTTGGTTACGGTCGCTCGGCTAGAACGCAATCCCACCGTAAAAGCAGAATTGGCCCAAAAAGATTTCGGGAAATCCATTCCGGCCGGATTCCTTTGCTATCCGGTCAGTCAGACATCTGACATTACGGCATTCAAAGCAGAAGTAGTTCCCGTCGGAGAAGATCAACTGCCCATGATAGAGCAAGCCAACGAGATCGTTCGCAGATTCAATCGGATATATAATACCCAATGTCTAAAAGAAATCACCGCGCATCTTGGGGAAACCAAACGGTTGGCGGGCATCGATGGAAAAGCAAAAGCCAGTAAATCCCTTAATAACGCAATATTTCTCTGTGACAGTCCTGAGATCATAAAAGAAAAAGTATTCGCGATGTTCACGGATCCGGATCATTTAAAAGTGTCGGACCCCGGAAAAATCGAGGGAAACGTGGTCTTTCAGTATCTGGACGCGTTCTATCCGGATGCTAAAGAAATATCAGCACTAAAAACACAATATCAAAAAGGTGGACTCGGTGACACTGTCATAAAATCATTGCTAAACGATGTTCTGCAACATCTTTTGCAACCTATACGCGAAAAACGCGCCGAACTAAAAAGAGAAAATTTATTAGATTTATGCTTCGATGGAACTAAAAAAGCAAAAAGTGTGGCAGAAAAGACTCTATATGAAGTAAAATCGTCAATTGGCATAGATTTCTTCGAAAAATGCAATTTTTATCAAAGAAACCACTGAATATGACAAATTGATCTATTGATTTTTCTTTTAAAACCGTTCAGACTCTGAAAAGTGGTGATAGGAGGGGTATTATGAATAAATCTGATCTAGTCGATGCGCTTTCTAAGGATAGCAAGCTTACTAAGCTGGATTCCGAAAGAGCCATTAATTCGTTCATAGGTATAATGGAACGTGCATTACGAAACGGCGAGGTGGTAACACTGGTTGGTTTCGGAAGTTTCTCCGTAAAACTAACCGCAGGTAGAAGTGGTCGGAATTTTAAAACCGGCGCTTCAATTAATATACCACCAAGAAATTCTGTTAGGTTTAAACCTGGCAAAAATCTTAAGGAGTGCGTGAATTAACAGTGAAATCACTGGTATTTATCCAGTAATGATAAAGTCGGCGTTTAGGTTGTGTTAATTTATGCTTGGCGTCGACTATTTTATAAGATATAATGTTGTGTCTTTGTTATAGTAAAATAGTATTTAGGAATAGAAGTTGATCTCATGAAAAAACTTTTTATATGTTCGTTATTTTTGGTTTTCAACGTATTTTCTTCCGCTAAGGATTCGGCCAATTCCCCAGAGACTTCCGCCGTTGCCAATGGTGCGTCCGGAGATGATTTTCTGGAATTATCCGAACCTCACAGAACCGTCAGCGGAGCCTATTGGGGTATGGGAGTTGGCATTGCTAACATTAAACATACGCTAAACGCCACGGCTTCTGGTGTTTCGCATTCGCAGAGTAATTCTGCCAATCAGTATGATTTGGCACTTATTGCTGGATTTGGTTCAGCCTTCTACAAAAAATATTATGCAGGCATTGAATTTTTACTTTTTAAAAGACTCAACAAAAAAACAAAATTTGCAGATGGTGAAAGCATAGGTCTGAGACATACTTCCAACGTAGGTTTCGATATGGATGTCAGGATAGGTCTGCAATTGCCGGAAAGCGGAAATTTAATATACGGCACCATTGGACTTGCGCGTGTTGTGGGTTCTGTCGTATTTATGCGGGGTGATCAAATAGATAATAGATATAGTGTGTCATTTGGCTCATTTTATCCGACGTTCGGTTTAGGTCTTGAGCATAAAATAAACGATTTCTGGAATATCAGAGGAGATCTTCGCATATCGCTTACGTCGAAGGACGACGGCAAACAATGTAAAACCGATAGAACATGGACGTTTGACGCAAAGCCTAGCAAATTTAGCATTCGCCTATCTGTCACTTATAGCATATGAGTATCGCGGGACTATCGATGGGCGGAATTTTGTTTCGCTCAAGATGTCGTGTACAAAAACTAATTTTTTCAGAATATTAAGAGAACGTTAAATGTGAACACTGATGTCCGAGAACTTTCGAAGATATAATATGTCGTAAAAAATTCTCGGATCTCGATTCCTATACATCTATTATGAATCTTCATTACTAATTAACTAAAAGCTTTTTGGAAAGATCTGATAACGAATTATACCAGATCCCATCTCTGATTTGCCATTGCCGACTGGGCAGCGGCTGCTACAAAGCTCATCCCAGAAGAAATTTGGATAATTCAAAATGGGATTTGGTATTACTCAAAAACTAGTTTTCGCAAATCAGTAATGAGGAATGGTATATGGTATGGAAACATTTAATTTTATTGAGGATCCTTTTGTGCCTCCGGTTAAACGAGCACACGAACGAACTCATTCGACAACATTTGAAGAAAAAACAAGACTCTGGAAACGTAAGTGATAGAAAAATACGAGAAATCGAAAATAAATAAAATCGACGTCCAAGAAAAGTGCTGGGATACAAAACTGCTGTTGAGGTTTTCTTCGGCGGTGACGTTACTCAACCAAAAGATGTACCTCCTGTTGCTTTTCATTCCAGAAATAGTGCCAAATCAAAATGAGAAAATTAATCAGAGCCTTTGTTTAGGAGGCGCTCCGAGCAGCTTTATCGGCGCTTATTTCAGGAACGTTTTTGATTTATGCTCCATTGACTAATAATACGGCAAAATATATACTTTTGGTTGTGTTATTTTTTGGATTGTTGGTAGTGTTGAAATATGAGTAATGAATATCTAGAAGAACGATTCCATGATATCGTAAGGTCCCATCGTGTTGTACTATTTATGAAGGGCTCCGTATCATTTCCACTATGTGGATTGTCCAGCAGTGCATGTTTTATGCTGAAAAAATGCAACTATAGGTTTAGTTACTTTGATGTCTTGGGAGATCCGGAACTACATGCTTTTTTGCGCAAGCAGCATGCTCCTTCCTGTATCCCGTTTTTGTACATTGATGGCAAATTTGTGGGCGGATACAATGAAATATGCAAAATGTTCAGGTCTGGCGACTTACTTTTTATGGATAATAGATAAAATATATCTGCGAAGGCAAAACTGTTTTTAGGTTTTGGTTAGAGCATTCAGATCAGAATTAAAAGCATGTCCTTTCGCTAAAAGGAAGCTCAAAATAGAGCCTCCTTCGCTTTTTTCCCCATCTTCCATAATAACAGACAGACTGTTAATATTCGGAAATTTGTTCCTAGGACATTCGTGGCAGACTAGCACGTCAATCTCGACAGTCCCCATATGCATCTATCAAAAGGTTATTCCATTAAATATGTCATTATCATCGTCAGCGTCATAGTTATTATTATTTGTTAATAGCTTTTTCATAAAATCGACAAAACCATGCATGCGATACAGGAATGTTGCTCCATATGCACTCGGAATTGTAGGCTTCTTCACGGAAACATCACCTGTCTCAGAAGAGCTGGAGCTGGAGGAAGTAGCGCTAGTCTCAGAAGAGCTGGAGCTTGAGGAAATAGCCTTCAGTTTCATCTCGTTTCCTATACAGATCTTTAGATAATTTCTCTCGTCATTTATCAGTGTCAAAATATCGTAGTCACATGGTTCGAAAATAAATTTTTTCATCATCTGTGCTCCGTGATCGTTCGACATATTTACATAGCAGTTTTCGAAAGGTCTCAGATATTTTGATGGTGCAATAGCAATCGATGATTCTCCCGCCTCTTCATCCGTCAACTTTTCCTTTGATGATCTTGAATACTGTACACCATTGCCATTCCCCTTCGGTACAGCATTTTTTTGATCTGGTAAGATGCAAAATGGCATTAGCAAAATTTTACGCTGATTTTTGCCACTTATTTGTATGCTATACATTGAATCTCTAATAACAGGCGATATATTCATTTGT
>JAITAC010000084.1 GCA_031284345.1 Holosporaceae bacterium
ACAGTTCCACCAGAAGTTCACATCACCCTCAATGTTGTGACGAATAAAGATGGAGATGATCCAGCGACTTTTTTGAATACAAAGCTGTCTACGTCTATGAATGACGACGCCAGTAACACAGTCCTAAAACTCAGTAACATAGTCCTAAAACAAAGCGGTGATAACTATAATAGCCATTATTCGAACAACGCCAATGAAGGCTACCAAAAAAAAGGCGTAAAAAAAATAATCTACACTAAAGATAATTCCGACTTTAAGGGATTGTTTGAGCTTAGTGGCGAAACCATCGCAATCATCGCTAAAGATGCACAGATCTTCGGCGGTCCCATTAAAATTGGAGATAATAGCATATTAAAGTGGAACTACAATAATTCTTCAGCTTCACCTATAACATTTCAAGGTACTGGAACTTTAGAGATATACCCATCAGAAGAAACTTCATTATCAGAAACTACATTATCAACAATCATCAAAGACTTCAAAGGCACAACAAAAATCAAACTGATAGTACCGCCGTCCGACGCTGACTACTACTACACGATCGATGGCGATGGCAGTTCCACTAACCTCCAAGATATCCCTCCAAAAGTCAGTATTGACTATGGCGGCATATTGGCTTGGTCTCCCGTGGAAGATTCAAATGAAAATAATAAAAATTTAAAAATAATTGAAATTGAAAAGGGGGGAACCCTGATCGTCAATTCATCAGGCTATACAGGCAATGACGTCTTTAGCACGTACAGGGCGATCAGTGGCAATGGCATTGTTGAGCAAACTGGCGGAGAAGTAAAGTACGTCGGAGATAATTCTGAATTTAAAGGCGATTTCAGACTCAATAGTGGCACTGCAACCGTCGCTAATGAAGGAGTAATCTTCGGCGGAGATATCTACATTAACAATAATACATTATTTTATTGGGATATAACATACTCACACACTTCTCGTCAGGAATCTCCTGATCCAGAAATTAAAATAAATAATGGAACCATGATCGTCCATGGTCCGGAAATAGTAGATGATGATACTAAGTATGGTGATATTAATGGAATGATCACTAGAAATATCATCGGCAACGGCACTATTAGGCAAACGAAAGGTTATGTCTATTACGTCGGAGATAATTCTGAATTTAAAGGTAATTTTGAAATCATTGGTAATGGCACCACCGCAATCATCAAGGAAACAAATGAGGGAAGCTATAGTGGAAAAAGTTTCAGCGGTCCCATATACATCGATTCTGGTAGTGAAGTGCAGTTTCACATGGGTGAAGGTACTGTTTCATTAGGCAACATAAACCTCCAAAATAATGGAACCCTGCAAATATTAGCATTTGGTGATTGTGACGTAACTGGTTCATTGACCACGAGCTCTGGTAACGGCACAATCAAACAGGTTATTGGAAAAGACCCCAGCACATGCTCATACAGCGGCGACAACTCTAAATTCGCGGGAACCTTAGAGATAGGTCAAAGCGGCGAAGCCGGCACAAAAGATGTAGCCACCGCTACATTCACTCCAACAGGGAAAATTTTCAAAAATATAAATATAAACAGTAATGGCAAAGTCATTTTTAAGGGCAACGAAAAAGATACATCTAACATCTGTACCATAAAAAGTAATGATAAGACAGCACAAGTCATCATTGAATCGGGCATGCTCACCTGCGACTGCTCGGATTTCAATGGGAAAATCGAGGTTCTGGGTACTATGGCAATCACGGGAAATGCTACACAGTTGAAAAGTTTATCAGTCGATGGAGGTCTGCTGAAAGCTTGTAGTGAAGTAGATAGAATAAGTGCAGAAAAATTAAGCTTTGGCTCTACCCTGGATACCATGAACGGCAGTATCGTCGAAGTCACAGCAAACGAGCTAGAGCTCCTCACGAGAAACGATCCTATGAAATGGAAGCTGGATTTCGACGTGACACACAAAACCTGCGATCACATAACAACTAACACATTCGAAAATGTAAACAATAATCGTTTGGTGATACCAGAATACGCTGTGCTGGGAGATTTCTCGGAAGATCAATACGATTTCCAGATTCTGAATATTACCGACACAATAGCTATTTATCCCGAGATATATATCGAAAATCCGATCTATCGAACTAACTACAGCGTTTACGAGTTGAGTGCTCCCGATAAACCAAATGGCCACGTGCTTTTGAAGTTCATATCTGGATTGAGCGGCGCTAAAGAAAAAGATATGAAAGAAATCTATGTGCCGACGCAGCTCACACATATGGCAGTATTGTCAAGTATAACGAGCACCTTCGACGCGATCTATGACAACGGAATCAAGATTGAAGATAGTGCGGTTCTGGATGGCAAACACCGCGTCTGGAACCGATCCCGAACCTACGACTACAACTTCCATCTTTCCGGCAGCAACTCCACCATCGATATCCGGGGCTACTCCACCGTATTCGGCGTCGACGCCAAACCGCTGCCGCTGGAAAATGGCCGCCTGTTCGTTCCGACCCTCTTCCTGAGCTGTGTCCGAGAGGATTCCTACCATACCAGGTGCAACCACAGCAACAGCAGCATCGGCGGCCTAAAACTGTCCTGGCTCGATGAAGACTATGGCAACACGAGCCTGATCTGCTCCTACGGCACCGTCAGAACCGGATTAAAAGATTGCACCATCCGTAGCCACGTGTTTTCGTTGAGTTCCAGATATACCAACAGCCTGCCACTGGGAAAAAATATCTCCCTGGTCCCACTCGCTCAGCTGGACTACTCCCACATGATCACCGAAGATACTCTAACAGAACGACTCTTGATGCGTCATAATAACCTCCAGAGCCTCCAGACGTCGGTCGGTATGGATCTGCAGTTCAACGATGGCTACTTCAGCGCCTCCGTCGGCACTAAATTTAATAAAACTTTCCGGGAAAATGAAAATTTGAAAATCAACGGCTCCGTCTTCTCGCCTCCCACAAAAATATCCAGCTCCTACCAAGAGCTGAACGCAAAAATCAGCGCAAAAATCAACGATACATTGTTTTTGGACATGCTCATGGGAAAATCCTTCGGTGGCCGAAACGGAGCCTCCATGAGTTTGACTCTCTCCTTCGCGCTCTGAGAATGAGATCCGCCAAGCCACTCGGAAAAGGAGCCTCTGGGCTCCTTCCACTCCACTCCTTAAAAACAAAACATCTGCACAATGCTATAAAATGAGACTTAGATGCTCAAGTTCGAAATATTAATATTGTTATACCATTATCATTTATTGTACTCTTTAAGTCTTAATTTTGTTTATGTACAATGGTGAAGTTGAGATCCGGGAGTTTTTCAGAAAGAATTAAAGCAGATGGCGAAACATATGCGCTGATATCTGGACATCGCAGGCTTGATTCTGACGCCAGTCCAAGCAAATGTCTTTGAAATAAAATTCCGGATATCAACAGTACCACAATGGAATTGTTGTATGTCTGATCTTGTTGTAATTATGCTCTACCTTGTTACTTCCGTTATAGTGGGATATTTTGCCGGAAAAAACGTAAAAAAACCTAAGGATTTTATCATCACCGACGGAAATTTTACAACCTTTACGATGGTTGCTCTCATGTTTCCCATGATGGTCGGTTGTGGAGATCTATTTGGTAGAACTTACAGAGTCTGTCAGGTCGGCATTATTTTTCTAATATCCAATTTGGGTTTATCCATACAAGCTCTTTGTTTCACTTTCATAACGAAAGCTATCAGAAATTTCAAGCAAGCTCTATTTCCCGGTGACATCATGAAAACGATGTACGGCGAGAACGGACAAAAAATATTCGGCATATGTACCTGCATCAGGTCGTTTGGAGATACAATGGTGCAATTTGTTGCTATAGGATACATCTGCAATATCCTGTTTGGCATAAATTCTGTTGTCTATATATTAATGATATGCTTTGTGGTGACATTCTACTGCTCCTGGGGCGGCATAAAAGCACTGGCGTCAACGAATATATTTCAACTTCTGATTTTTGTCATTGCATTTCCCATTGTTTCCAGCATTGTGCTATATGAATCCGGTGGTCTGAAGAATATTATAAATCATGTTCCTCCTGGACATTTGCGCATTTGGGATCATCCGGATTTCATAAAATATATTTTAATATTTTTTAGCAATGCATTACCCACCGACGTTGGAGTTATGCATCGCATCATGATGGCAAAAAGTATCCCACAAGCAAACTCTGTGCTAAAAATATCAGCGTTACTCTACGTTCCAATTGTAATTTTTCTAGCTTTGCTGGGATCTTGCTCGCTGACAGTGTCGGAGAATGTGCCACAGTATGGAGTATTTTCTCAATTACTGAACATTACTTTACCTTTTGGCTTTAGGGGAATAGCCGCAGCCGGAATGATCGCCGTTTCAATGTCGGCGGCGGGTACGAATCTCAATGTTCTTGCCTTCTCATTTACGCGAGATGTAATAAAACCGTTTTTTCGACTTTCCTCCCTGCAGGACAAAACTGAATTGCTCATAATGAAGATTGTTACGGCAGTATTCGGAATTGTCGCCAGCTTCTCTTCGCTTGTTTTCATTGATGTTGCAGATTATTCGGAATTTTTCGACAATGCATTTCCTATTATTGTCTTCCCGTCATTATTCCTTGGACTAATGAATTTTTTATTTTCCAAAAAAATATTTTTAATTGGAGTTGTTTTTTCTTCTTGCGCGTTTTTAGCCATCATTATATTCATACATTTCAGCAATGAGAGCCTCTTGCTTTTTTGCACTTTCATGCTAGTTGTTCTTAACGCTTCCATAATGTACTTTATGCACAAATATGAGCACAGAAAGAGAAAATTTACGACCAGCTCTTATCACCCTACGAATTCTGGAACGTCCTGATTTTGAAGCTTATCCCACATATTTACAACCCCTAGTTGTGCGCCACTGGAGTTGGGAAAGCCACATGTTACAGGAGTGGTGGGAGTGTCGCGTG
>JAITAC010000101.1 GCA_031284345.1 Holosporaceae bacterium
GGCGAAATAATTTTATAAATTACCGAATTTTTAAGATGTTTTTGCTACCATGATATATGTGGGAGTCTGTGCCGCGCGCCACAGGAGTTGGGGGATTATACTTACAATTTTCTTTTCCCCTCCACTTCTTCCTACTTCTTTTGGAGATGTGAGTTCTGAGTTGTGCATCGGCACCCTTTCCACCAACTACCATAATAGCAGAAAAATGTAAAATTTCCGTTAACGGCAAAAAAATTTTTATAAATTAACGAATTTTTAAGATATTCATATATTCACAGAGATTATAATCAAGTAAGATTAATGTAATACCAGATCCCATTTTGAATTATCCAAACAACTTGCGGAGTGCATACTGTACCAGTCGCTTCTCAGTCGGCAATGGCAAATCAGAGATGGGATCTGTTATAATTAATCATAGCACTTGATACCATGATATGCGTGGGAATCTACGTCGCGCGCCACTGGATGGATTTAACAAGAAGCACTATAACAGGATGGACTATATATAATAAATATGGAAAATAAATCTCAGAATCAAGGTCTAGCGGAATCCGTAGGATGGTGAGCTAGAAGCTGTCGGGATTCAAATACTTGTGATCATTGCTTTTCTTGTGAGACAGCTACGGGAAATCTATGCCGCCGGAAGCGAACGGATGGCATTTCATTAGTCGCACAAGCGTTTTGAGCAGTCCTTTGCATAATCCGAATTTTTTTATGGACATAATTGCATATTCCGAGCAGGTCGGAAAAAATTTACACTGAAATAATCTCAGATGCGGCGAAATAATCGCCTGATAAAACCGGATGAGAGCAATTGCTACTTTCTGCATTTAAGTAATTTCCGATTAAGCACCAGAATGGCTCTGCGTGTATCATTAAGCAACGACAGCCAATGGGTGTAGCGAGTGGCTGGTCTTGCTATGAACACATAATCAACACCATTCATGCCGACGTCAGCGATAATTGCATCTGCCAGAGCTCGCATTCGGCGCTTACATTTATTTCTTACGACGGCATTTCCAACTTTCTTGGATGCCGTAACACCTACTCTACAACGATCAAGGTTATTCAAATCGCTTTGCACAACCATGGCCTCGAATTTAAAATAAAAACCAGATTGGGCAATTTTTAAAAAATCACGTCGCGCTTGAATTTTTGAATTTTTTTTCAATACAAAACTATGCCGATAAACGTGCGCGCCCTTTTGCTCTTCTTGATTTCAAAACCCGCCCACCGGCTGCGGTTCTGGCTCTGAAACCGTGTCTGCGTTTACGAATCAGTATACTTGGGTTATATGTTGGTTTGGCCATGTTTTCCTCTGCAATTTACAGAGAAAGTATAGTCATAATATGATAAATGTCAAGAGACTCCCCGCAACAAACTAGAGCTGACTCTTATTTCCGTCTCTTGAAAAGATTCGACTTCTCATATAATTCCTAAGGATATTGAGGAATTCGCGGGGAATCAGTGGCATGGTGGATCCTCTGGGGATGAAGAGCGAATTAGAATCAGTGTGCGACAAAATTCGCATGACGGTGAACTGCAGACATGAAAAGGATATCTGCGCATCGCGGACTTGATTTTTCCTACCATTTAGAAAAAAAATTCGGATATCAGCAGCTCCATTATGGAAAATTAACGTTTTTTATGCTATATTGCATTATAATGGGGCTGTTGAGATCGAAGTAGAGACTGTTTGCAAACCGGATTTTGCAAAGATTTTTTAGAAAAAAAGTAGCGCAGACTCGCAGTGTATTTGGTGTGCATGAGGATGCGAAAAATTTTTTGACGCAAAAACATTGAAAAATTAGAGTTTGCGAACAGTTTTTAGTCTTTGGACGTCAACAGCCCTATAATTTGCAGTGATGCTATGCTCTTTTATTTATATGACGGTGTATGGCATTTTTTTTGATTTTGGAGAGAATTATCTATGGAATTTCGTAATTTTGCAATAATTGCGCACGTTGATCATGGAAAAACAACGTTGGTGGACGCCATGTTCAAGCAAAGTGGTCTATTCAGGAGCAATCAGCAGATGGAGAGCTGCGCTATGGACTACAATGCGCTTGAACGGGAGCGCGGCATTACCATTCTTGCGAAATGCACGAGTTTTATATGGAACCACATAAAGCTGAACATAGTTGACACTCCCGGACACGCTGATTTTGGCGGAGAAGTGGAGCGCATTCTCAGCATGGTGGACGGCGTTCTGCTGCTGGTGGATGCGTCAGAAGGACCTATGCCCCAGACGAAATTTGTGCTCACCAAAGCTTTGGCGTTGAATCTCAATCCGATTGTGGTCATAAACAAGGTAGATAAATCCGACGCCCGCATCAGCGAAGTGATAGACGAAGTGTTCGATTTATTTGTAGCTCTCGGAGCTAATGAAACACAATTGGATTTCCCGATATTATATGCGTCCGGCAGAAATGGCTGGGCGGTCAGACACATGGACGACGAACATCAGGATCTTACGCCTCTGCTGCAGACCATTGTCCAGCACGTTCCTCATCCGGAAATAGACGAAAATGCTCCTTTCCAAATGCTGGTCACCATGCTGGATTATGACCAATACCTCGGACGCGTACTCACGGGAAAAATCCTGAGGGGAAACGCTAAAATAAATGACCCGGTGCACGCCATTAATCCCATCAGCGGAGCCGTGGAACGCGCGCGACTTACAAAACTTCTGTCATTTGAGGGACTTAAACGTATTCCAGTGGAAAGCGCCAGCTGCGGCGACATCGTTGCCATTGCCGGTCTGGAAGTGGCAACCGTAGCAGACACCATCTCTTCCGTTGAGGTTACAACACCGCTAAAATCTTTGCCCATAGACCCACCAACGCTGTCCATGCTTTTTTCCATAAATGATTCGCCTCTGGGAGGTCAGGATGGGAAAAAATTAACCTCCCGCATGATCTGGGAAAGATTAGAAAAAGAAGCAGAAGGTAATATCTCCATCTCCATAAAAATTCCGCACCTTCCATAAGAGCAGAAAGCGCCTTCTTGCGACGATAATAGGT
>JAITAC010000032.1 GCA_031284345.1 Holosporaceae bacterium
CAATTGGCACTTCTGGAACGCTGAGTATCATTGCGTCTGCCACTGACGACGGTTTTTCTACAAATAGGGAATTAACCGGCGAGAACGGAAATCTTAATATTTCAGGTCCGGTTTCTCTCACAAATGACGATACGAACTTTAGCGGAGAAACAACCGTTGCTGAAAATGCGATACTGTCTTTGCAATATATCGGGGAAATACCAGGACGTGTCATCGGAAACTCCGGAGCCATAATAGTCGGCAGCGACTATGAATGCACCATCAACAGTGGAGGTGAGATCACAAATCACAAAACTGACAAATTTGAAAAAGAAATGTACTCCGATGACAAAATAGAAGCATACGACAATGATGACTATAATAAAGACGAAGAAGATTACGATTTTTACGCAGGTCAAGGCAATATAACTTGGAAAAAAGCAGCCTTCTATGATCTTGTGAACGATACGGCAGAGGTCGAGACATTCCACGAAGTCGGCGGTGGAAAAGTGATGGTCGAAAATGGCGCTTCTGTCAAAGTTGGTGAAGCAGCCCAGCTGTACACAAATAATACAGGGATAGCAGTGCATCTGGAGGATCTATCGCCAGAAACTCAAAGCATTGTAACCAACGAATATCTTGACAATATAAAACTTGATCAAGATACATCCCAGAATAAGTGGCAGAAGGCAGCTCTTAGAATCCCAAATATTAAAGAGGCTAACAAAAAATTAAGAGTTGCGATAGTGGAAGATACTACTTCAACTGATTCAAAATTACTGTGCGGAAGAGATGATGGAACATATACGCCGGACGCAACAGAATTTGCCGGATCCATCTATAGCATCGAAGGCTATACGGATTATAAAGACGGAAAAGGAACAGTAGAACCCGTTAACACAAATATTGTGGTGGCGAGCAGCGGAAATATCGTCTATTCCGGAGATAACTCCTGGTACAACGGTGTCTTAGAAGTGCAGAGCGGCGTGGCTGATGTCCTCACCGAGGGCGCCATGTTCGGCGGACATATAAATCTGCAAGAAGACGCTACATTAATCTGGCGCGGTGGTCCGAAAGATCCCAACAATAAGCCTGTCATCACACTGGATGATTATGCACGGCTCAGATTTATCCTCCCAGTAGATGATAAAGGAAATAAAATATTCTCCGTCTATGGCCAAATAAAGACACCAGAGGAACTAACTAGCAGTACGGCAGAAGTCAGCATCGAGTCCGGTGAGATCTATATCAAAAGCGACTGCTCAGGCTTCAAAGGAAAAGTCATTGTAGAGCCAGGCGCCATCCTCTGCATCAGAAAAGATGGTGGTCATGGTGGAGAAATGTTCGGCGGCACTCTTTCCGTTGGCAATGGAGGCTCGATAATTGTGAAAACAGATTATGGCTTGAGCCCTCTGTCCGTAGATCTAGGCACCATAACTGTCAATGAAGAGAACGTAAGTAATTCCCCTAAAAATATAAAGAAAATAACAGTGGGAAAAGACGCCACCGTCAATCTTGACTTCTTAGGTGCAAAAATTGAGGAAGAATCCGTTATTAGAGGAACTTTGCGAGTCGGACAAAATGCTGATTTTGAGAATCTAAAGGTCAAGGGAGGTACTCTGGAACTCCTGGAAAATGTAAGCGATATAACTATCAAAAATGTGGAATTCGGATCCGTACTGAATACCATGAATAGCAAAATCGCCACAATATCAGTAAACCAGTGGACTATGGATGATCATATGGACGAAAATTTAGCAGAAGGCGCAAATGTTACAAATAATGACGATGGTGCCATGCAATGGCTGCTGGACTTCGATGTGGATAGTGAAACATGCGATCAATTGAAAATTAAAACATTCATCAATGAAAAGGATACCCCAGTCACAATAATAGGATATAACGTGCTCGGAAATGCCGAAAAAGATGAGTATTGGTTCCAAATATTGGATATCGCCAATGGCACATATCCTGAAATACAAATCCAAAATCCACTCTATGAAAGCACCAATGGTAATATCTATAAGTTATACGCCAATAACAGAGATGGAAAAGTGCTCATGAGCCGAAATCCAATGGAAGTTAGTGGAATCTATCTGCCAATACATCTCATGCACACGGCCGCATTGTCGTCGCTGTCGAATGTCTTCGATCTCGTATACGATAGCAGAGATGGGCTTTGGGACTCCTCAATCCTCGAGTAAAAATATCGTGTCTGGAACAAATCCATGACCTATAAGTACGATTTCAATGTAGCCGGATCCGCAAACGACCTCAACACCAGAGGAAACGATACGGTCTTCGGCGCCGATGCCAAACCAATCGTTCTCGAGGATGGCAGTAGGTTGGTCACTTCAGTATTCGCCGGATGCCTCAAAGAAAATAACCGCTACTCCGTAAATAGTAACAACAACTGCACCATAGGCGGTATGAAATTGTCCTGGATTAGCGAAAACTACGGCAGCGCAAGCTTAATCTGCTCCTACGCCGCGGTCAGAAATGGCAATCCAGATTGCGTACTCCGGAGTCATGCGTTCTCTCTGAGCTCCCGCTACACCAACGATCTACCTCTGGTGAAAAATATATCCCTCGTACCGCTAGCTCAGCTGGATTTCGCCCACGTAATCTCAGAAAATACTAAGGTAAAAAATACTCGCATAACTCAGGAAAATTCCAATAACCTGAGAGCTTCTGTCGGCACAAATCTGCAGTTCTATAGCGATAAGTTCAAGGCTTCCCTGGGCGCCAAATTCAATAAAAAATTTGGAAAAGAAGGAAATAAAAGCTTCAATAACATAAATATCCGCTCACCTCATAAAATATCCGCCTCATATGTGGAGTATAACGCTCAAATCAGTGGGAGAATCAATAATAACGTAAACGTCGATCTGGCCGTAGGAAAATCCTCCGGCGGCCGAAAAGGAATCTCCGCAAACCTAACTCTATCTGCTGCATTGTAAAAAATA
>JAITAC010000036.1 GCA_031284345.1 Holosporaceae bacterium
TCCAAAATTTTCGATAACCAAATTTTTTTCAAATAATCATCGACGTCGGCTTCCATGCCATATAAAAATCTCGGGTACAGAAACAAAAATATCGCAGCAATGGCCAATAGCCAAAAACAAGACGCCAGTATTCTGTATTTTTGGGAATATTTTTCGTCTACTATGCCAATGCCCAAATAAATAACGCTGCACATGTATAGCACCGCATGCAAAGCGGATATTTTATCATACTCAACGTCAATGGATGGCAGTAAAATCAGCATTAATGTCAGAGGAATAATAGGCCAAAGGCAAGCAATAATATTTTTGCGAAATTTTTTATAATAAAATGGCGTCACTGTCAATAAAAGAGCCATAATGCTGAAAAATCCACTATGGTATGGAGTAAAAGCAATGACGCCAATGCCAAACGCTACCAAAATATTTTTTAAATAAAGATATTTTCGTATTTCTTCATGGAAAAAAAAGTAGATGTATAGTACTACGTCCGCTAGAGTCAAGGGAATTAGCGTTTCCGGGGAAATCCAGATGCACAGCACGGAGATCATTGCGGTTTTGAAGAGAAAGTTTTGGTTCTGGAACTTTGATTCGACAATTTTTATAACGTAATGCAGATGGGTTATAATAAATAACATTATAAACGCATGGTGATCTGGTCGTCCGAAGAATCCCAGCTCTAAAATTATTGGGTGACCTAAAAATATTGCGGTCAGCAGAAATGCATTTTTTTGGGAGACCAATTTTTGGGAGATGCAAAAAAATATCACGATTGTTATGCATTTTACCAACGGAGTTATGAAAAATCCTACGTATTTTATGGATTCATCAATGGAATTCATAAAAAAATTCAGGATACAAGTTGGCGCAATGAGGAAAAAGTCGTAGAAGCGGGTCCAATGGAGGTCGCAGCCGAAGGGGACGTTGCAGCGAGAAATTATTGTATTACTCCAATTTCCATGATCGAAAAAATCCCGAATGCGCACCAGTCTCATGTAGTCGTCGGAATCGAGGAAGGATATGTGGAAGCCGTGTATTTGCAGGTAGCAGATGGCATTTATTGTCATTCCCAGCATTAGCAGCAGGGTTATTTCTAATTTATTTTTGTATAGCCAGGTGTTCATAGGTTTTCTAGCATGAATGTTAAGATAGCAAAACCGGAAACATTGTAGCATTTCCGGTTTTTATATCGAAGGCAGGGATTAATTTCCCAACAATTTTGCTAAGCTTGCCAGGAGCAGAATGGCGACGATATTAGTGATTTTGATCATGGGATTGATTGCTGGTCCGGCGGTATCTTTGTAGGGATCGCCGACGGTATCGCCGGTGACTGCGGCCTTATGGGCATTGGATCCTTTACCGCCGAAGTTTCCGTTTTCGATATATTTTTTAGCATTGTCCCATGCGCCACCTCCGGAAGTCATAGCTATGGCCTGGAATATACCGGTGATGATTGTGCCCAGCAGCATAGCTCCGACGCCGACGAGTCCGGCTTTATTTCCTCCGAAGGTTCTCAGAATCAGGTAGAGAATAGCTGGAGCAAAAACCGGCAGGAATGACGGAAGAATCATTTCTTTAATGGCGGATTTGGTTAACATATCGACGGCTGCTTTGTAATCTGGTTTTGCTTTTCCTTCCATGATACCTTTGATAGAGGCGAATTGCCGACGAACTTCCACTACGATGGCGCTTCCGGCTCTACCGACTGCCATCATGCTGCAAGCTCCGAACAGATACGGCAGCAATCCACCAACAAATAATCCGATGACCACATATGGATCTCCCAGGGAGAAATCTATTTGCAGTGACGGAAAGTAATAGGCAATATCCTGTGTATAGGCGGAGAACAGCACTAGGGATGCGAGTCCGGCTGATCCTATGGCGTATCCCTTGGTAACGGCCTTGGTGGTATTGCCGACGGCGTCCAGTTTATCGGTAACGCTCCTGACGCTTTCAGGCAATCCGGCCATTTCTGCGATGCCGCCGGCGTTGTCTGTAACTGGACCGTAGGCGTCCAGCGTCACTATTATGCCGGCTAGCGCCAACATTGCAGTTGCTGAAATGGCGATGCCGTATAGTCCCGCCTGCATATGCGCGCACAGAATTCCAGCGCAAATTATTATTACCGGCACAGCAGTTGCTTCCATGGATATCGCCAATCCCTGTATGACATTGGTTCCGTGTCCAGTTTCAGAAGCTTTTGCAATACTTATGACCGGTCTGTAGGAGTAGGATGTATAGTATTCCGTGATCGCCACCAGCAGCAGCGTTACCACTAAACCAACAACGGCGCATAGTAGCACATTGCAGCCGGTAAACGAAGTTCCGCCGCCAATTACCGTAAATACCGTCTTGCAATTCAGCATTTGGGAGGTAGAAAAACATAATAATACAAATGATAACAACACCGCCGCCAATAATCCTTTATAGAGGGCATGCATGACGTTTTTGTTATTTCCCAATTTTACAAAAAACGTTCCAAGTATGGATCCAAAAATGCAGACTCCGGAGATGACCAGTGGATATAACATTAGTGTTTTTCTCGCTTCTCCTTCAAAGAAAATACTTGCGAGGACAATGGTGGCGGCAATGGTTACCACGTAGGTTTCGAAGAGATCCGCTGCCATGCCAGCGCAATCACCGACATTATCTCCTACGTTATCCGCAATAACTGCCGGATTTCGTGGATCGTCCTCTGGAATGCCTGCTTCCACTTTTCCCACCAGGTCTGCACCGACGTCGGCTCCTTTGGTGAAAATTCCGCCTCCAAGGCGGGCAAATATCGAAATAAGCGACGCTCCGAAACTCATGCCTATCAGAGCTTCAGAAATTAATCTCGTATTCTGTACCACCGATTGAAGATAGAAAAAATACAACGATATTCCCAGCAATCCGAGACCAACCACCAGAAATCCTGTGATTGCACCAGATTTATAAGCCACAGATAGCGCATAATCTATGCCTTTTTTGGCCGCTTCCGTAGTGCGAACGTTGGCTCTCACGGATATGTTCATGCCAGCGTATCCGGCAATACCAGATAATATAGCTCCTAGCGCAAATCCGATGGCCTGATAGTGTCCCACAAAGAGAATAATAACCACTGCCATTAGCACTCCTACAATGGCAATGGTGGTATACTGCCTATTCAAATAAGCGGACGCTCCATCCTGAATGGCAGCTGCGATTTCTTTCATTTTTTCGTTACCGCTATCCAATTTCAACATAAAATTGGCATTAACGGCTCCGTATGCTAAGGCAAGTAAGCCCGATATGATAATCATTGATTCCCAGCACCACATAAATACCTCTATTCATAAACTTGACGCTATTATTTCATAAATCAACGAGAATATCAAAATACTAAGGCGATGCAGTGCAGATTTTCATACGCATTCAGCTATTTACTCTATTATTTCAAGCTTTCTAATAAGTACAGAAACGGACAAAAATGATTCGGATTGAAACCCAATCTAATCGCCGTTCTTACCACTCTATGAATCCTGGAATCCATTTATTTTTGATGTTTATTTCACATATTTGCAACCTCCTAGTTGTGCGCCGCAGAAGGAGATATATTTATAGTCTTTTTCCCCCTCCTCGCCGAGTTGTGATACCAGGTCCCATTTTGGATTATCCAAACAACTTGCGGAGTGCATACTGTACCAGTCGCTGCCCAGTCGGCAATGGCAAATCAGAGATGGGATCTGATATGAGTTGTGAGTTGTGCGTTGCAGAAGGAGATATATTTACAGCTTTTTCACCTCCTCATCTCTGAGTTGTGAGTTGTGCGTAGCAGAATGAGATATATTTACAGCTTTTTCCCAATCACTCCACTTTTTCCTCTTTTTATCTTCCTCTCGGAGTTGTGCGCCGGCACCTTTTCCACCGATTACCATGATATCAGAAAAATGTAAAATTTCCGTTAACGGCGAAAAAATTTTATAAATTCACGAATTTTTAAGGCAATTTTGCTACCATGATATGCGTGGGAATCTGTGCTGCGCGCCGCAGGGTAGGGGTGGTATATTTATAGTCTTTTTCCAATATCCCCCCTTTTCTCTGAGTTGTGAGTTGTGCGTAGCAGAAGGAGATATATTTACAGCTTTTTCCCAATCACTCCACTTTTTCCTCTTTTTATCTTCCTCTCGGAGTTGTGCGCCGGCACCTTTTCCACCAATTACCATAATAGCAGAAAAATGTAAAATTTCCGTTAACGGCGAAAAAATTTTATAAATTAACGAATTTTT
>JAITAC010000058.1 GCA_031284345.1 Holosporaceae bacterium
CGCAGCGATGCTGTGCTTTCAGGCGACTTCATTCTGATTCTCATAGTGCTATATCCCCACCTCCTGTGGCGCGCAGCACGGATTCCCACACATATCATGGTATCAAAAACGCCTTAAAAATTTGTTAATTTATAAAAATTTTTTCGCCGTTAACGGAAATTTTACAATTTTTTGATATCATGGTACATGGTGGAAAAGGTGCCGGCGCACAATTCAGAACTCCGAACTCCAAGAGAAGGAGGATGAGATAGAGGTGGTTGGAAGAAAATTATAAATATAATCCCTCCGTGGCGCGTGGCTCCTCTCCACTCCCGTTGCGCATGGCTCTCTCCTATCCTGTAATACCATTTCCAATTAACAATTACCTATTGCCTGTCTGGCGGCAGCTGTCAGAGAGCATGTTGCTGGAGGCGTTTAGGTAATCCAAAATGGGAAATGGTATAATTCAAAGATACAAAGTAGCGGTGATTTCAAGGTAGAACTGTAGTCTTTCTCCACGCCTCTTCAGTGATTTTTGCTGATAAAACAGGATGTGCGAGTTGTGTACAAAAATTAGTCGGTGGAACTGGTTGGCGCTTGAATTCCTGTGCAAATTGTTGTTTTGATCAGGACTATAGTTTTTTTTCAAAAATCGTAATTTTTCCTCATCTTTACTCTTTGTTAAATTTTTTGTGAGATATTGATCGTGTTAAGTGACTCATAACCAAAAAGGAGTAAATATTATGATTAAATTAATTTTGACTGTTTTGTGCTTGAGCCTAGGAATCAACGTTGAGAATAGCTGCTATGCTGTGGATCAAAGTTCACCTACGCTTACACAAGAGGCAATTTTTGAAGAAGAATGCCAGAGGATAGCTGCGTATTTAAATAACTATTTTGCATATTCAGAAGAAGATCTCGATGGTGGAACGATAAATGAAACAACGAACACACCGTGCGCAGGTACGGAAACATGCGAAATAGCCAAACAACTAAAAAATGGAGAGAAGAAAAAAATCATTACATTTTTAAAATATAAAGATAGTCAAATCAAAGACAAATACATTCATGTGTTTACCATAGGAAATGGGTTATGCTATTTTAATGCTATCGGACAACGTAACTATCCGTATTTTGAGCATCTTGCCGGATTTCGTGTTTTGAGCAATTTGATAGATTGCTACGCGAAACGTGGAGAAGAAATTGATTTATTATTGACAGAGCAACCAGGAAAGGTCGAAGAAATAATAAAGTCTGCGAGCACACTGAAAGATAGTGATAAAGCACGTTTATTATCGGTATTAAAGAGAGCTGTGCATATAGCTGGCTTATTAAAAGAATTTATGAAAGAACTGAAACTTCCCGAAAGTGTTTATTATGGTTTGATGGAGAATAATGAATTAAACCAAGCAGCTGTCGCAGCAAAAACATCTCTCGACAAGGTCAGTGGATTCTTTAAAGGATTAAAGCCAGATGACTTTGGAAACGCAGCACGGTTAATGCTAGATACGGACGATGATAGTATGTTGATAGCATGTGCTGTAGAGCTATTAAAAGAAATTTTACTTACAATTACAAAACTAAAAACTTCGCAATTTTGGTTTGGGCCTGCTACAGCTGTGCCTGCGTACATTAACTTCAGCGAGCATTTCGGAGATATTGCTGTATTTTATGATAATGCAATACAAGATAGATATGATATATTTCCGCTTAATAAATGGGTTAAATTCTCTGGTAAGAATACACGATTTAATGATCCTACGAAAAATACTCAAGCTTCATATAAGCAGATATTTGACGCAGCAGGAGCTTCAAATGATTTTGTGGTGGATGGAGAAGAAGTATTGAGGCTAACAGAATGTACTGACCAAGAAGTTGAAAGCGCTAAACATCACATATCGATTGATTCGGCACATGCCAGTAGAATCATACCGCTAAAGTATTACAGACGAGTAAAAGAAATATTAGCTGGTAATCCAGACATTATGGTATTTGAGTTGGAGCATTAGTGTGCGCATATCAAAGTCTGGTAGAGGTAGCGAATCGAAATTACAGCAAAGTAGGACGAGATCGAAGAAACAATGAAGAAAAGCGAAACTTAGTCAGTCAAATTTATAGCAAAAAAACACTAAGTTTCGCTAAAATACACGGCAATATCTACCGAACCTAATCCAATGCAGAGAAAACCTTTATGAGCAGATTGAAAATCATTACTTAATCGGAAATCAATGTTTTTATTACTGCAAATCCGTCTTGCTGAAATACATTTGGATTGAAAAAATGTTTAAAGAAATGATGAAAAGATTGCAACTCTGAAAACCATTTTTTAGACTCTGCAACAGTGACTATATTTCTATTGTTTATGCCATAACACGACACAAAATCGAAAATAACTGGTATATTAGTACTAGTGAAACGTGTTTTATGCTGGTTTTCATCGGAAAGATCGCTGTCTTTTAGGGGGAAATGCACCGTAATATTACAATCTGAAAAAATAGACGGAAGAGACTTCAGTAAACGATCTCCCTTGTGCAGCGATAAAATCATAGAACCTTTATCGTTCAGCATACTGTACAATGCTGTTAATGTGTTTTCCCTGGTCATATATATAAATGTTCCTGTTCCTACTAAAATATAATCAAAAAAATGACTATCTATCATATACGGCACATCTTCATTCAATGTATAAAAATCAGCATATATGTGATTATATTTTTCACAAGAAACTCGTTCCATTCCTAATAATCCACCAGATAAAAAAGCCATTCTTGTGCAATTGACGGTGTCATGATATATCTCTGAGCCTTCGTCTCCCCACTTAGTTACTATATTTTCAAAACCGACTGCTAAAATCGACAAATCACTCGCTTGCCCTCCCATTATACGTTGCCATACTATTTCGTTATCACTACATGGAGAGACACGTTCGGAAAAATACTTCTTACTCTGAATCCCATAATGACGCCCGCGATCAATCGATTCAATTCTTATAAGAGCACCTGCACGCTCATACATATCAAGCTCGGTAGAACATTCTCGAAGTATTTCACTTGGTTGCTCTTCTCCAGTAACACTTTTTGTATGCATCTTTACATCTTCCACCACCATCCCGTTTACTATGCTGCATACCGCCACTGCTACACAACAAAGTATACCAAACACATTATTTTTAGACATAAGAATATCTCCCAAAAAAGTCTACACAGAAACACAAGGAACAACGCTAATTCAGTTAGGTAGCGTCGATAAATAAAGTTGACATTTCGAAGCCCACCACACATAATAAGATGATGATAACACATCAGTATTATGGGGAGTATTATAGTTCAACGAGTTGACCGCGTTAATCTTATTTGCTTCCAATTTCTTAAGATAGCAAATATAATTCACGCAAGCAAGTGTATTTTAAGGAAAAAATTAACTATTATGGTTGTGGCATATTTTTTCTAAAATTGGCATGAAATATTTTTACTTTTCCCGCTATTTTTTATTGCATTAAAATCCAATCAATGAAATAATATTATTCTTTCGTGCGACCTTTCAGATATTGTGCAATGAAGAGAGCATACCTCTTTTAAAAGATCCCTCAGTCTCAGAGCTATATCTCCATTCAGAACTTTGACGAAGGTTTCGAAAGATGTCTACTGTATGAGCTCCTTTTACGTATCTTAGTATTCATAACTCATCGTATAACGCATATATCGCTACAGCAATTCACGCATATACCGGCCCATGGAAAATAAATATGGAGACTAAATCACAGAATCAATGTACATCAAAATCCGTCAGGAGGTCAGGTTGAGTGGAAGTCGCTGCGTCATTTGCGAAACTAGTAGTGGATTCTACCTTAAAATCAGCCGCTTCCCGCAGTACATTTTTTAATTTTTCGTCATGATTGATGGCGGATATTATATGGACATTTTTTTGATATTTATCTTCAAAACGCATTTTAATATTTTGCGCTTCGGATTCGCCAATGGAATCGATTTTGTTTAGAACAATGATTTCGGGTTTAATGTCTATTCCGCCATTGTGCAATGATATTTCCCTGCGGATGGTTTCATAGGCTTCCATGACGTCTTCCTGCGTTATGTCAATAATATGAATAAGGACGCTGCAGCGTTCAATATGTGCCAAGAACTTATGTCCGAGTCCACGGCCATCGTGAGCTCCTCTGATGAGTCCGGGTATATCGGCAATTATGAACTCTCGGGAGTCAATGTAGGCCACTCCCAACTGAGGAATTAGCGTAGTGAAGGGATAGGCGGCTATTTTTGGTTTAGCTCTGGTGGCCACTGATAAAAACGTGGATTTTCCGGCGTTTGGTAACCCGACCAGACCGACGTCGGCAATCAATTTTAGCTGAAGCCAGATCCAGAGTTCTTCTCCAGCGACTCCCTTTTCGGCTCTGTGAGGAGCCTGATTAATGGACGACTTGAATTTATTGTTGCCACGACCTCCCATCCCGCCTCTGGCAATGATAACTTGCTGATTTTCTTGCACGACGTCCGCCAGTACAAATTCTTCGTTTTCATCAAGGATTTCAGTGCCGATGGGAACCTTTAGTATCAGATCGGCGCCGCTAGCTCCATATTTATTGCTGCCACGTCCGTTTTCTCCTCTGGGAGCGGAGAAATGTTGCTGATATCTGTAATCTATAAGTGTATTTAAATGATTAGCGCCTTCAATTATTATATTGCCACCTTTTCCGCCATCGCCGCCGTCGGGGCCTCCGTATTCAATGAATTTTTCTCTGCGAAAACTGAGACAACCGTCTCCACCATTGCCGGCTTTCAGAAAGATCTTGGCTCTATCTAGAAATTTCATTTATCACCACGCCGTTTACAGTTAGAAGAACAAGTATTTTCGGGAAAATAATGGTGGGCCCGGTAAGATTCGAACTTACGACTACTCCGTTATGAGCGGAGGGCTCTAACCGCTGAACTACAGGCCCACTGCCACACCATACGCAATGTATAGCGAACGTTTTATAAGATACAACTTTATATAAATAAGTCAAGACCTCTCATTCTGAAAACATCACCATCTTACGGATCCTGGGATCCATTGATTTTGAAAGGCGTTCTTGTTTTTTATTGATTTTTTTTACGCTTTTTTTATTAAGTTTTTAGATGCTGGCGCCGCAACGGCGCCTCTTCCGGATGGCAAGCGTAGCAAACTTCGCATAACATAACACAATCCAAAACTGCAGAAAAAAAATCTGAATCGCTACGCCGCCGTTTTCCTAAAAAAAGTCCGCCAGTTGGTCCATATTAATGTCTTCTTTGGATTCGTTCAGCATTTCATGATTTATCTGCACTTTATACTTTTCCTTCGATAAATATCCAACTAATTGCTGATACATGTCATCTGTGAACTCCCGGATTAGTGCTCCGTGGTATTTATTTTCATCATTTTGGTCTACCGTATCCGGATAAACGACGTCATTTACCTGATATACTACGATACAATCGTCGATTTCCACATAATCGCAATCATTCTTCACTTGTTGAAAAATTTTCGCATACAGTGCTGCTATCACATTGGGAAATTTAAAGTCCTTTGCTTCAGTAGCGATTTTTCCTTCCCGATCAAATAGAGGCGTGACTAGGACAGCAGTCCCTTTTTGGGAAGCAATTTGCGACAACTGAGCGCCGGATTTCATTTGCTCCACAAAAGATAAAGCTGTTTCTTTGGCCAATTCTTTTTGTTTACGCAATATCCATTCTTCATCAACTTTTTCGGAAACTTTGGCAAATTCTTCCACATGTTTTGGGATTATTTCATCGACATGCACAAACCAAAATACTTTTTTCCCGTCGTCGTTGACACTCTCGGACACAGCGCTATCAGCTCCATCATCGGTGGAAAATGCGACGGTAGCGGCGTCTAGACCGTATTTTAGCGGAGACACTTCTGCGCTGTTATCGCTTTTATTTAATGCATCGACGTTTTTTACGGCTATAATTTTCAGATTGAATTTTTCAGCAACTTCGCTGAGGCCGGCGCCGCTGGTGATGGTATCTTCCAGATCTCGAATTACCTGATCCGTTAGCTTCTGCAGCTTTTCCTGCCGCAATTCATCTTCTATTTCCTGTGCGGATTCCTCGTAACTTTTGGAATCTTTATCCGCGTACATTTCATAGTAATCTTTTTTTTCACCCTCGGAAATATCAATTTTTTTGGCTATGTCCGATTCCTGCAGCTCAAGAACACGAAACGACCTCCGCTCTTCGGTGGAAAATAGATCTGGATTTTCCGCATAAAACTCCTCTAGCTGCTTCTGAGACGGATTTTCCCTGATAATAAATGATCGAGGTCTCAGTCTTACCATCATTATATTTCTCTTTTCCATCATCGCTTTAGTGTAGTAGTATTGCTCATTTACAGTGGAAACATACACAAAAGGAAATTTTATGAGTAAACTCTTTATGTCTTTGCGGGAAAGCTCAATGAACATATTCTCGGAAATACCAACTGTTTGCAGGAATAATCGAAGCAGATCTTTGCGGAAATATCCATTGTCGTCCCGGAACATGTGCAGGCCACTTATGTAGGTTTTAATGGAGTCGTCCGAGACTATAAATCCAAAATCGGACGCTGCAAGATTAACTACGTTTTCATTAATAATATTACTTAGTATGTTGGCGGACTCTTCTTTTTCGTTAATATTTTTTTTGACGGCACGCATCATGTGGATTCTTTTAGCTTTTTCCATCCGAAACAGCGCTGGTGTTACTTTGACGTTTCCGATTTTAACCAGGTAGTCTTTTCCGGTATATTTTCTAATGATATCGATGATACCGAAGCAAAAAACAAAGGTAAAAGCCAGAATTCCCAAAAAAAATTTTATTAGGGGAGATCCTGAATATTTTCGAATAAATTCTAACATAATTTGTCCTTACAATAGCGTATTATATTATGTATATTATTAGCTGTTGTTGCGCTGAGCAAGTATAAATAGAAAGTTTTTATAATGGGCATTGTGGTAGCAAATTGGAAAATGAATGGAAGTGTGTTTCTGGCAGAGCGGTTTGTGCACCGTCTAAATGAAATTGATAGTGTTTCCAGAGTGGTTGTGTGTCCTCCGGCGGCGTTATTGGGAAAGTTTGAGAAATTCAAGCATTTTATTGGGGCGCAGAATTGTTTTTATGAGGAATCCGGCGCGTTCACCGGAGAAAGCAGTCCGAAACTACTTAAGGAACTGGGATGCGACTATGTTTTGCTGGGGCATTCCGAGCGGAGAGCTCTTTTCCATGAATCGGACGAGATGATATACAAAAAGTGGAGTGCCGCTGTTGGACAATCGTTGCGGCCAGTTATTTGCATTGGAGAAAGGCTGGAGGAGCGCGGCGATTGGAAAGACGTCATATGCCATCAGCTGAAAAATTATATTGGTCACTGTGATCTAGACGACACAATTTTCGCCTATGAGCCCATTTGGAGCATTGGTACGGGAGTCATTCCGTCCGAAAGTGAGCTTGGAGCCGTCGTGAGTTTCATAAAAGAGAAAATGCCGGGATCTGAGCTCCTGTATGGTGGGTCCGTCAATGGCAGAAACGCTGGAGAAATTATGCGTATTAATGGTATCGACGGAGTGCTGGTGGGCGGAGCCAGTCTGCAAATCGACGAATTTGAAAATATAGTAGGAATGGTGGCACAGCAGAGTTATTGAAATACGAATTTCCACGCACATCATAGTATCAAGTCAACCGTCTTAAAAGTTCGTTAATTTATAAAAAATTTTCGCCGCTAACGAAAATTTTACATTTTTCTGATATTATGCGAGCTGGTGGAAAAGGTGCATCACGGCGCCAGGTGCTTTAAATTCCATAAAAAAATACCAAAAAAAATCCCCATGAGAAACAAAACTCATCTAAAAATCAATATAGGTCAGAATTCGTAGGGTAATGAGTAGTGAGAGTAGATATTGATGTTTTTAAATTTTATATATAGAATAGTTACTATAAGTTATTATTAAGTAAATTGGATTATAAATTTATGGCAGCTAGTGTAAATAAAGTTATTTTGATTGGCAATATAGGCAAAGATCCGGAAGTCCGAAGCGCGCAGGATGGATCTAAGGTCGTTAGTTTTTCTTTGGCGACGTCGGAGTCATGGAAAGATAAAGTCACGGGAGAGAGAAAAGACAAGGTAGAATGGCACAGAATTGTGATATTCAATCCGAATCTTTGTGACATATGTGAGAAATATCTGCATAGGGGGTCCAAGATATACCTGGAGGGGCAGCTGCAGACACGTCGCTGGCAGGATCAGACGGGAGTCGAGAAATACACGACGGAGGTCGTCATTTCGAAATTCAGAGGGGAACTGACGATGCTGGACTCCAAAAGCGATGGAGTCGGCGCACAGACGTCTGCTCCAGAGGAGAGAACTTCGTCTCCGGTTGAAGATGATATTCCGTTTTAGTGTTGTGCTCTCGGCGTTTTTGACAAGTATGGGACAGAAGAAACAGAAGAACTGGACATATTTGTTGATATTTGAGCACTGTGAGCTTGATTCTGACGCACTAGTCTGGGACAGAAGTTTCAGTATTGAATGTTTAAACTCGGAGATTTCTAGTGGATGCCAAGAAAGATGATATAATATCTGTGTCTCTTGAAGAAGAGATGCAGAAGTCATATTTGGACTACGCCATGAGCGTAATTGTTTCCAGAGCTCTGCCCGACGTGCGGGATGGTCTGAAGCCGGTGCATCGGCGCATCATATACAGCATGGTGGAAAGTGGTTACGATCATAATAAGCCGTTTCGCAAATCCGCTCGCATTGTTGGTGACGTCATAGGTAAGTACCATCCCCACGGAAACGATGCAATATACGAGGCCATGGTGCGCATGGCGCAGCCGTTTTCCCTACGAGAAATGCTTGTCAATGGACAGGGAAACTTCGGCTCCATAGACGGCGATCCGGCCGCGGCTATGCGTTATACGGAGGCGCGTCTCTCAAAAATCGCTCATACGCTGACGGAAGATCTTTACAGCGATACCGTTGATTTCCAACCGAACTATGACGAATCACTGCAGGAACCGAAATTGCTGCCGGCTCGTTTTCCAAATTTGCTGGTAAACGGAGCCGGAGGCATTGCCGTTGGTATGGCCACCAATGTTCCAACCCATAATCTTGCCGAAGTCATAGACGCCTGCGTGATACTCATAGATGATCCAGACGCCGCTCTGGAGAATCTTGTATCGGTCCTGCCGGGACCAGATTTTCCAACCGGCGGTATCATAATTGGTCGCGGTGGCATATTGTCGGCTTTCAAAACGGGGCGTGGATCCATCATAATGCGCGGTAGAACAAAATTCGAAACCATTCGCAAAGACAGGCAAGCTATTATCATCACCGAAGTTCCATATCAGGTGAACAAAGCAAGACTACTGGAAAAAATCGCCAGCCTAGTGAATGAAAAAGTAATCGATGGCATCTCGGATCTGCGAGACGAGTCCGACCGAGACGGCATCCGCGTAGTCATAGAGTTAAAAAGAGACGCCAACGGAGATGTGGTGCTGAACCAATTGTTCCGGCACACGGTTCTGCAGACGTCCTTCGGTGTAAATATGTTGGCGCTCCACAACGG
>JAITAC010000108.1 GCA_031284345.1 Holosporaceae bacterium
TCAGAGATGGGACCTGGTATTACTCGGTTTCGAAAGAGATCTAATTTATAAAAATTTTTTCGCCGTTAACGCAAATTTTACATTTTTCTGATATCATGGTAACTGGTGGAAAGGGTGCTGGCGCACAACTAGGGGGGAAAAGGTGATGGTGCACAACTAGGTGGAAAAGGTGCTGGTGCACAACTAGGTGGAAAAGGTGCTGGCGCACAACTAGGGGGGAAAAGGTGCCGGTGCACAACTAGGTGGAAGAGGTGCCGGCGCACAACTAGGGGGGAAAAGGTGATGGTGCACAACTAGGTGGAAGAGGTGCCGGCGCACAACTAGGGGGATTGTAAAAATGTGAGATAAGCTTCCGAATCAGGATGCTCCAGAATCCGCCGGGTGGTAGGGCCGAGGTAGGAATTTTTAGCCATACCATGTTTAACAATAGACTTTCTGCAAAAATAAGTGATAATTTAACAAGTATGGGAGAAAAAGAGAAACTCAATCATTGAATTTTCTGCGAAATAATACCAGATCCCATCTATGATTTGCCATTGCCGACTGGGCAGCGACTGGTACAAAGTTCATCCCAGAAGAAATTCTGATAATTCAAAATGGGATTTGGTATAATGTGGTTTTGTTGCTAAGTAATGAAAGAGCAGCTATGAAAAAAAGAACGAAAAACTTTATATGGATCTATGGAAAACATGCTTTGAAAGCGGCTTTATTGAATCCGGCGAGAGAAATTATTCGCGTTATCGCGCTGGAATCCTGTAAAAATTTTTTAGAAGAGTGTCGAAGTATTAATAGAGCGATAAAATATGAAATCGTAGATAAAACATTCTTTGCGGCTACATTTGGAAGCGCGGCTATTCATCAGGGATGCGCCGTCTACGCGAAAAATCTGCCGGAATATGCGCTGGAAGAGCTTGTGGCAGATACGGCGGACAATCGTCCATTTATTTTTCTTGATCAGGTTACGGATCCCCAGAATGTAGGTAGCATTTTAAGAGCATCGGCGATTTTCGGAGCACGTGCTGTTGTTGTGACGGAGAATGGCAGTCCGGAATTGACTCCGGCCATGGCGAAAGCCGCGTCAGGAGCGCTGGAGATTGTTCCACTGGTGCGGGTGGTGAATTTTGCCCACAGCATCAATTTCCTGAAAAAACAGGGATTTTGGTGTCTAGGATTGGACGAAAGGTCTTCCAAGGCCATCACAGAAATACAACTGAACGATAAATTTATTTTTGTTGTTGGAAACGAAGGCGATGGAATGCGGCGATTGACGCAGGAATCCTGCGATTTTCTGGTAAAATTGCCGGGAACAGAAAATTTCACCACTCTGAATGCTGCTCAGGCTGCGACGGTATCACTGTACGAAAGCTTTCGCCAGCGAACTACAGCAGTCGGTCATTTCATTTGCAAATCATAAACTTTTGGGGAATATAATGGAGACTATAGGCGATTAGTATGGAATATTATGAATAAAATCGTTGCGGTATTGGGAATTATAGTTTTGATGACTCTCTCGGGGCTTTTTTTCTGCGTTGGTTTTTTTACCGGAACGACGATTTTTCCCAGCAGATTATCTCCGCTAGATAATGATAAAAAAGAGAAGGAAAAGGCCTTAACTCTCAAAGACATAGAAGATATCACGGATGTTAAATCCGCAAGTATTTCGGAAAAAGTAATGGGGATTTTAGCGGCGGCCGCCGAGAGCGCTACCGACAAGGTATCCATGGCTATGGTCAAGCATAAAGTCTTTGGCGATGACTCAAAAGTTACAGTTGACTCTCTCCTGCGGGAGATGGCAGCTAGTCATTCTGCCGCCGACGATTGCTCCTATGACAAAAGTGCAAACCAGCTAAATGCTCCGGTGGGAGGACATTTGGAAGGCAAAAAAATAGTTTTCATTGGGTATTTTAAAAACAACGTGGCGATGCAGATTCAAAAATTACTCACGGGAAAAGGGTATAAGGCCCATGTGGAGAGATCCAAAAGCGGAAATGGTGGCGAATCGTTTGTATTCTGCGGTCCGTTTAAAAAAGAGGAAAACGCCAACAATCTTGTGACATGGCTTTTAAAACACGATTTTTCCGAGGCGAGAACCATTAGTGTTTCCAATGAAACCATGGAGGAAATCCTCTACGACTTCATCAACGACGATTCTGGCATGCCGGAAAATATCGAAAAGGATATTCCGGAAGTGGACCTAAGTCGACAAGATACTGCGGTTTCATCGGAGAAAGTACCAAGTGCGACTCCGGAACCAGCTCCGGCCGGAATTTCGCCATTTGGAGCAGGAATAGCGGTGCATGATCTGCCTCAGTCCGCCTTAGTACATCCTATGGTACCGGGAGTTCCAGAAGTACAGGTGGTCCCGGGAGTTCCGGAAGTACCGGTGGTGCCGGGAGTAGCAGCGGTCCCAGAAGTCCCAGGGATGCCGGGAGTAGCAGAAGTCCCAGGGATGCCGGGAGTAGCTGCGGTCCCAGAAGTCCCAGGGGTGCCGGGAGTAGCTGCGGTCCCAGAAGTACCGGCAGTTCCGGGAGTAGCATCTTAAAATTAGATAAAAATAGAGGCGTCGTCGAGTTTTTTCCCCGATGGAAACCAAGCGGTTCTTCCTAATTGCGCGCTACCGAGCCGCAATGGGGGTACAAATTGCGGAACAATGCTTAATTTGCAAATAAAAAAGTCTCCTACATATTTTTTTATGAAAAGCTTCAGTTGGTCGAGATTTTTATTATTTGTTAGAAATTTACACAGATATTCATAATTTTTATGGCTGATTTCGATTCCAATGCCGAAGGACGATGGCGGAATTCGAGAGCCCAAGATGGAATTTTTTCCCAACTGCAATTCGCATTTTGATTTTCCCGGCAATGGTTTTGGGGATAGCGATGCTCCCAGAGGAATGACGTTCGTTCTCCTATCCCAAAATGGCTGAAATTGTTTTACGCGGGTTTCCAGGCTGAAATAGGATGTGATGATAGCTTCCAGTCCCGCGGCGCTTTTTTCTTTGGTCCAGAAGAGGTACGCGAGCCGCGATAATTTTCTGTTCATGGCGCTGGGATTTTCGCCGAAAAATGTTGCGATACTGCGCACCAGCATGCAATTTTTGCGATGATCCTGCAGGGTCAAGTATCTGCGTCGACTGATTTGGTAAGAAATTCCCAGCAGTCGTGAATTGAACATGTTCAAAAATGCCGCGATAGCCATGTCCTGCTCGAGGCTTCTCGTGAAAATAAGTTCGGCGTAGGGCGTGGGCAGCGGCGCATTCAATCCTGCCAGTGTGAGGCGTTCGATGTGAATGGTGCTGACGCCATTGTCTTCGGATATTTTTTCAATTTCGGTGGCCCGCAGATGAAACGAATTGATACTTTTGGTCTTAAATGGAGCATGGGTGATATTGGTTTCTTTGCCAAACGAAACCATTGAACCATGTTCCAGAACGTAGGCTGCCATTTCAAAGGAAAATTGCGTTGGTTTTGATTTTAATGTATCTGCTAGAGATAATTCCTGACGCCGAAGTGTTGATCCCATCGTTTTACAACTCCACTTTTAGACACATTTTTCACAGACACCTCCGTAAATGTATTGATGGAAGTGTAGGTGGACAAAAATTTTGCTATAATCATGCTCAGCGGTAGTCCCATATTGGAGATGTATTCATCGAACAGGATTTCGATGCTGGATCCCCGGACAAATCCGTTCCAGACTTGGTCGTTTATCCTTTTGGTTACGATATCGCTGCTTATGGATACTATGGAGTCCACTTCTTCGGCGATGTTCGATCTGCCAATGTCGGCGAATACGTTTAGGACTTCTTTTAATTTGTTGATGCCATCGGTGCTGAACGAAATGGAATTTAGCGACAACGCCGACGCCAATTTCCACAAAATTTCCCCATTTCTGAGACATGGCTTTTGGATGGTGGGACGATCAGCGCAATATATTCGCTTTGTGGGAACGGATATTTCTATCTGCAGCACTCCATTGACGGGAATTTGCTCGGCGGCGTATCTGTTGGTGCAAAGCGTATGGGCATAAAATATTCTGTCGGCCGGAAACTGAGGATTAAAATCCAAATCCACGAACGACACCTGCACATCTTCTCCCAGAGCATCCTTAAGATAAGATTTTTTCCGTCTGGATTTCCATAAAATTGAAGAGACAGCAGTGTCTAAATCGTGATCGCAGGAAAAAAATTCTTTTATCTCTATTTCGTCGTTATTTTGGGGATCGACGGCGACCATTTTTTCTATGGTGTATATTTCATGGCTGTGGTAGCGGCGGTAATCCGGCACTAGACAGTACTCCACCTGCTTGTGATCCAATCTAAGTGGCTCCGATAATTTGGGAAATAAATTTATCGCCGGTACCGAGAAAAGCGAAAAATTATCGGTGGCTACCCGCATGGATACGTCGTGACTCATGGGAATATACAGGAAAAATTCGCCGTTCAGCAGAGCAGATTCTGGGATCGTGACATCAAATCCATAGAACTTATCCGGAAATGAAAAATATTCCTGCAATAATCGGAATCCTTTGTGGATGGAAGGGGGATAGGGAAGTAGCGATTCGCTGTCTTCCAGTCCCACCGGAGAAACTTTGGGGAAAAAACTGAAGGATTCGTTTTTTTGAAAAACAATATTTTCTTCGCTAGCAAAAATTGCGGAAAAAATTTTCCCCCGCAGTAGGGCATCAGCGTGCACATATATTCTGATTTTGCGAGGGGTTTGCGATCCGGCTACGCCATCGTATTTCAAGCTGATTTTCAGAAAATACGTAGATCTAGCATAGTAGGAGGGCATATGCTCCTTTTGGACAATCGTGGCGGAATTAATTGCCAGCGGCCATATTGGCAGATCATGGGAGGTTCGGAAAAAGCATGTTTCGCCCGTATGACTGTTTGCGTGGAGCAGTGTATTCTTGGGCACGACAATTCCCGGAGACTTCGATGCCCGCTGCACATCTACGTCAAAATATGCCATGGTGCAGGAGGGAGTGGGCAGCATCAGTGGCTTGTAGAGCACGTCCAGCAGAGTCGACGCCACTTCCGGGAACTGATCATCTATTTGTTTCTGCAGTTTCCCGGTGAGAAACGCAAAACTTTCGATTACGCGTTCCACGTGCGGATCCGAAGATTCATTGTGGGAAATATCTAATCTTTTGGCAATTTTAGGGAATCGTGCGGCGAAGTCGTTGCCGGCACTTCTCAGGTACGAGAGCTCGTATTGGTAATATTCGGCAAGTAGGTCAATGTCGTTTTTTATCATGCCATATCCAATATTATGGGAAACGAAAGCAATGTTCGACGATTCTCAATGATTACGGTGGCGTCAATGTTGATGTACAAAGAGGCGTGGTCGTTGCCAATGTTCAGAATACTGCTCTTGGCATTGATAAGACGCGGCTCGAATTGGGCAATCACGGCGTCAATGCGCGCTTCCAGTTCCTGCAGTTCAAAAACGCTATCGGCCGAGAGGACGCCGGTCATGTTAATGCCATAGGCAAACGGAATGGCGCCGCTTTTTCTAGCATAATCCTGCCAAAAAATCGCCACTCGCGTGTTAAGAAGTCGAGAAAGATCCATTATAATAGACGCTTGCAATTCTTCCGACGAGGAAAATCTTTTGATTTTTTTTTCAAATGGAATATCGAGATTTTCGTCGACTAATTTTTCGAATAGCGGGGTAATGGCGGCATTTGTCATATTTTTCCTTTGTTTTATTAGCTACTTTCGACCTCCCAGGTGACGAGATTTATTTTGGTGGCGGAGGTGCCAAGTTTGCTATTGTCGTCTTTGAAGTCCGTATAGGAGTCCGAGTAGGACGAGTAGCGAAAACTAAAGGCCGCAACATCTCCTCTGCGTTCAAATGACTGCACAATGCACTTGGAGAACTCTTTTTCTTCCAGAGCCTCCAGTTTTTTTGCGATGGGCATGACCTTCTTGATAATAATTTTTGCGATTTCTTTGCCATTGGCCAGATACCCCTGCAGCATAGCGCAGCTGCGTCCTGGCGGCATGTATATTTTCGCATCTTTGGCGCAGACGGCGCTATCTGAAGATTTCGTTCCATCAAATAGCGAAAATCTGGATACGGCGAAATCAACGTCATAGAATCGAGCAAAATTCTTCAGACCATCTAGATCCGAGGAAAAAATTTTATCGGCGGAAATAACCCAAAATTGCCCATGATTTCGAGCATTATCATTGTATTCAACGATATCCTTAAACGGATCCCGGCAGAAAAACGGATTTACAAAACCTTCCATATGAAAAACTCCCTGCAGCAAGACTAGTGGATAAATGTTAATAAATTGTAAACGAGAACATTGCTTGTGGAGCCATTCGGATAGACTTTTTTTTGGTATTTTTCTGGTAATATGGTAGTTGGTGCAGGAGGTGCTCCGCGGCATCAGGCGTTTTAAACATCAAAAAAGATCCAATAAAAAACCCCGAAAACAAAAATATATTTCAAAATCAGTATCAGTGTGTGGCAGAATCCATGGTGTGATAAGAGCGGGTTTTGGCATGTCTTGATTCTGAGCTTGATTCTTTTTTACAACGTGGTTTTTAGTCGCTTCATGGCAAATACGGCCGAAAGCAATCCGAAAACAAATATCATCGACACATGTGACAAAAAATATTCCCAATCGCTTCCCTTCAGCAAAATATTTCTCGCCAAAAAAGTATAGTGGGACATTGGCATTAGCAGTGCGAAAATTCTCAAAATAGGCGGCATATTATCTACGGGAGCTATACCGCCGGAGAGCATAACGGACAAAAACAGAAATATCATTACCCCCAGCATTGCCTGCTGCTGAACAGCGCAAAACGTCGATAGTAGAATCCCAAACGCAGACATAGACGCCGCAAACACCAAAAACGCCAGTGCAAATTGCCAAATGCTTCCCCGAAAAGGCATATCAAAAACCAACATGCTGACGGTGACAATTGTCGTTAAATTTATCGCTCCGACGCCGATGTAGGGAATTGTTTTGCCAAGAATGATGTGTGCTTTTCTAATGGGAGCGGAGATGAGCATTTCCATGGTTCCGCATTCTTTTTCCCGGGTCATGGAGACGCAGATGGTGCTCATAATGACCATGGCACACATAATTACAATGATGAAGGGCAACATGAAAAATTTGGAACTCATTTCTGGATTAAATAAAATCCGACTTTTAAAATTTATGGCGGAAGTGGTATCCGTTGGCATTAATCGGCTTTCCTTCAGGACGGCCGTAGTGATTGCATTCAGGTATATTTCTATTGCCTGAGCTTTCATGATGTTGGCGGCGTCTATTAGGACCTGTAATTGAGGGGCTCCGGCGCCAACTGACCTGGTGAATCCTCCGGGAGGAGCGATTATGGCGGCGTCGACGTGTCCCTTCTGAATGGCGTCGAAAGCAGACTCGTAAACGGCGTCAATTTTGGAGAACCATCCGGAGGCTATGGCTTTTTCATGAATTTCTTGGATTAGATAGTCGTTTGCGGCGCAATCAATAGCCAATCGAATATTTCTAGGTTCGTTGTTCATGGCAAAACTAACCAGTAACATCTGCATAATCGGAGCAAAAAATACCACCGCAACCATTCTCGGATTGCGAATCATTTGTATTATTTCTTTTTTCCAAAAAACGAATAAATTCATTCCAGTGTATCCTTAAATTTTTTTATGGCCGCGGTGACCAGTACTGCTCCCTGAATAATCAGCGCCACAAACGGTATCGCCAGATCGGCAAACGATGAGGCTTTGAGAAATTCACATCTGGCGATAGCGATATACCATCTGGCTGGAAAAATTACGGTGATATATTGGAGAATGTCCGGCATGTATTCTAGGGGAAAAACAAATCCCGATAGCAAAATCGTTGGCAATAATCCGATTACCATGGCCATTTGCACCGCCAGCTGCTGCTGTTTCGCTATGATCGATATAAATAATCCCAGAGCAAGATAATCCAAGATAAAAATCGCCGTTCCCAACAGCAATATCCAGTGACTGCCATAGAATGGAACGTCGTAAATGAGTCTTGCGGCAGCATATACGATGCCGAATCCGCTCCAGCTCAAAAACGCATATGGCAATATTTTCCCGATAACTATTTCCACCGCTTTGACCGGCGTAGATAACAGCATTTCCATGGATCCCTGTTCCTGCTCTCGACAAATAGCCAGCGACGTCAATAAAATCGAAACCAGCGCAATTATTACCGCGGATAACCCAGGAATTATGAACCACTTGGAATTTAATTCCGGATTAAATAGCAATCTTGTCTGCAAAATTTTTTTTTGCACAGGTGCATTTAAGATTTGCGCCGTTGTTATCATCTCCATACTGGCAATGTAACCTAGGGCGGCATTTAGGGACATGTTGTCGGCGCCGTCTACGAGTATTTGCACCTCGGGACTGTCGGTATCCGGAATTTTATTTCGAAGATACTCGTGTCGGACTAGTGGGGCAGAATCAAGTCGGCGGCGCTCAAATGCCGGTGCGTATGTGCCGCTCATCGTACTATTGGGGGGAAAAGTCTCGGATCTCAACGGTCCTCCATCCGCCTGCGGCGACGTTATTTTATTAGCAAAATCCGGCGGAATTATGAGCGCAACTTTGGCTTTTTCCTGGTGTATCTCCGCCATTGCTTCCGCCGGAGATTCCCGAAAATAGGTTTTGAAGTATCCGGAACTACTGAAAGTATTTATCAGCTGAAGAGACTCTTTTGATTTATTCTGGTCAACGATAATTATCGGAATGTTCGCTAAATTAAACTCTATGGCGTTTCCCAATATTATCACTATCAAAAACGGAAGTAACAGCGCGAGTATCAGCACAAAAGGATCCCGCATAACATGCTTGCTTTCTTTCTGAAAAATTGCTTTGCAGCGGGAAAAATTCATCGCTCATCTCCTTCGACGAGTTTCAAAAAAACGTCTTCCAGCGAAGGAGAAATTTTCTGAAAAATGCAATATTTTTTTAGACGATCCAGAGTCTCTTGCTCGTTCAGCGAATCAGCTATTATGGCGTGATAATGCAAACCGTAGGGGGCAAACATCTCGAAAAGGTCGTGAGCATTGGCAACGAGATACTGCCGCGCTTCAGAATTGTGAGTCGTGAGAGAATAAATATTTCGCTGATAGGTCATTTTTTTTAGATTGGATGGGCTGTCCAGCGCAATTAATTTTCCGGATCTCATGAGGGCGATTCTGTGGCAATTTTCCGCTTCATCCATGTAGTGGGTCGTGACGAAAATCGTTTTTCCGGCGGCGGATAATTGCTTAATGAGATTCCAGAATTTATTGCGGGCTACCGGAGCAACGCCTGCCGTAGGTTCGTCCAGAAATATAATCTGGGGATCGTGCAGCAGCGCCGCTACCAGCGCGATTTCCTGCTTGACGCCGCCCGGAAGATTGGCGGCCATTTGATGGCAATCATTTTCAAAATCTATGAATTTCAGCAATTGTTTTTTTCTTTTTTCATAGAGATCGCCGGGCACATTGCGTAGTTTTGCGGCAAATTCGAAATTTTCTTCGATGGTCAGATCATTGTAGAGAGTAAATTTCTGTGACATGTAGCCGACTTTTTTTTTGACGAGATTTTCGGCGCCGGCGATAAATTTTACGTCATCGATAATTACATCTCCGGACGTGGCCGGAAGTAAGCCACACAAAACTCGGATGGCGGTAGTTTTTCCGGCGCCGTTCGATCCCAGGAATCCAAATATTTCTCCTTTGGTAACGGAGAAGCTCAAATTTTTTACGGCGAAAAAATTACCGAACATAACATTGAGATCTTTGACTATTACAATTTCATTCATTTTTTTTCGCACGTTTTAGAAAGAACTGATCGAAATTTTTCACGTTATCCTGCAGCAGGAGTCGCTGTGGTTCTCCAGCGTCGATGGCGACGCCGTTTTCCATCAGATGGACGCAGCCGCAGCGTTCAGCTTCATCCATGTAGGCGGTGGTCATGATTACCAATACATTGTTGGCGACGGCGTTGTTTAGTATATTCCAGAATTCTCGGCGACTAATGGGATCCACACCGTTGGTGGGTTCGTCCAGTAGAATTACTTTAGGAGATCGAAGCAATACACACATGAGCCCCAATTTTTTATACATTCCTCCGGACAGCTTTCCGGCAGGACGATCTTTGAACTTTCCAAGTTTCGTGACACCATATAGCTGCTCGGACAAATCTTCAT
>JAITAC010000119.1 GCA_031284345.1 Holosporaceae bacterium
TGTGTTGCACTACAGAGGGGGGGTTATATTAGGAATCTGTGTTGCACTACAGAGGGGGGGGGTTATATTAGGAATCTGTGCCGCGCCACAGGGGAGTGGCCATCCATGTAATAAATATGGAAAACGAACCTCAGAATCAAGGTCTGCCATAATCCGTCGGGTGGTAAGTATTTTAGTATATTTTCTTGTGTTTTCGCTCATAATGTGATATCCATTATTCAATTTTATCCGCTATGTATTATATAAAGGATAGGAAAATGCAAGTGTTTGTCCCCATTCTGTCCCAATTTTATGCTTTGTTTTTGATGTAGAATTGTTGGTTGGTAGAGTGTGGGTATGCCAAAAAAATGCGAAATTACGAGGTGGTTGCGGCCTTTATTTGTTTTGTGAAAAGCTTCCAAAACAGGCTTAAAATCTGTTGTTCAATTGGGCGTAGGTGGTTGAGTCCGTTCACGGAGCCAATTTTTATTGTGGCTTATGCAAAGAGACTAAAATATTTTTTGCAAAAACAAGGCAAAACGAAATGCAGGATCAGACATGTACTTGTTGTATATGAGAATCTGAATGGCGGATATCAAAATCAATTGCGAAAAAAAACAATTATGTTAATGGCCTCTCAAATTATTTGGTGAAAATATGCACGAAAATAAGACTGTAGCTAATAATAAAGCAAAAAATAATTATAAACCATGGATTGTCTGGGGAATTGCCAATGTATTTTATCTGTATGAGGTGATTCTGCGGGTTTCTCCGGGGGTTATGACAAACGATCTTATGTCACACTACGGCATAACAACCGGCATGCTGGGAGTCATGATCTCCTGCTTTTATTATTCCTACACAGCCCTCCAACTACCTTGCGGATTGATTCTGGATAAACTCGGTCCTAGAAATCTCATTGGAGCATCTGTTATTCTATCAATTGCAGGATCGGTTTTGTTCGCACTGACGAATCAGGTGTACATCGCCCAGTGCGGCCGATGTATGGTGGGAGCCGGAGCAGCCTGCGCGTTCATATCAAGTCTACAGATTGCGTCTCTGGTATTTCCCGTTCGACAGTTCGCGCTGCTTTCCGGCATAACCAATATGATGGGAACTCTCGGAGCACTGTGCGGAGGATTCCCCGTAGCAAGAGCAGTAAACGTATTCGGCTGGAGAACAACCATATTCTTTTTGGCAACTTTAGGGCTAATAATTGCAACTCTGACTTTTTTGTTCATTCCTAAAGTGATAAAAATCCCCAATGATAAAAATATTCAAAAATCTTTCGGATCGATATTTAATAAAGTCATAAAAAACAAACAAATTATACTGGCCGGAATGGTGGGAGGATTCATGTATCTGCCGATTTCCGTGTTTTCGGAATTGTGGGCCGTTCCGTTTTTCATGACCAAATATAACGTGACCAACGAAATTGCGTCTTTTGCATCGTCAATTCTTTTCATAGGGTTCGCCATTGGCAGCATTCCAATAGCAATCATTGCTAAAAAAATAAACGGCTACGTAAAAACCATAAAATTTTCGATAGTGGCGACGGCAGCGCTGTTTATTCCATTGATATACATCCAAAATATGGCTCTATCCTTTGCTATTGTGTTTCTAATGGGACTTTTAACGGCGGCAGAAGTAATGATTTTTACCTGCGCCAAAAATTGTGAGTCTCCAAAAAATTCCGGCACCGCCATCGCCTTTGCCAACGGATTGGTCATGCTAGCCGGATCGATTTTTCAGCCGCTGCTGGGATTGCTGCTGGATATCTTTTGGACAGGAAAATTATCTGAGCAGGGAATACGACTTTACGAAATTTCCTGCTATCAGAAGGCAGTCGCTACTCTGCCGATCTGCCTTATTGTGGCCTTTGTACTGTCGATTTTCATGAAGGAAACCATTCAAATGGAAGATGCTGCCCCACCAAAATAAAGTTCCTAAATCTGGAGCAGCTCGCAGAGCGATTCTATCAGTGATGGACAATGTTTTTTGCCACTCCCATCAGCTGATTTTTCAGTGTTTTTCCCCTGTCCTATCAGCTCCATAACATCGTTTAGGGATTCATCTATGGTATTGTTGCCGAACATGAGAACATCCGTATATGAATCGAATTTTCTTGCTTCGGTATATTTATTTTCTTTTTTCAGACGGGCGGAAATCCGACGAGTTTCTTCTATGAGAGTGGATATATCCGTGATCCTGCCGTTTCCCATGAAATGAGCTCTCAGTTTTTGTTTATGACTCTTCGCGGTTTCCACAATGCTTGGACAGCAATCGTTTTCACCGGAGCAGGATACCAGCAACAACGCAAAAAATAGCATATGCATTAGAGGAACTGCTACATAATAGACTTTTTTTTTCAGCATGGCCCCAGTGTCGCGGCATAAATTTTCGTTTTGCCTTGTTCTTGTAAAAAATATTCCATTATGTAGCATAATCCAACCAAACCTTAACATTATCCACGACGCGAAAAAAATCTTTTAATTCAACACATAGAGTGCGCATGGCCCCAGCAGAGTGGATACGGTTCATTATGATGGTAGCCACATCGGTATTTCGAGATTCTGTTTGGTGAATTCAACCATAAGCCTACTATACAGATCACATTTCAGAACGCTGTCATTTATTTCAGGCGTTGTGATAACCATCCAAGAAATTCTTATACCGCTTAGATCAAATGGTTTTATGCCGTATATCTTTACATCATCCACTATTTTTCCAGCATACTCGGGACTCTGACGCATATCGGCAATGACGTCGCGGAGTATCTCGAACGCCTTGGACACATCTTCCGCATGCAAAACCCTAAGATCATCATAGTGACGAATTTGATCACTGGAGTAGTTGGTTATGGCATCCACATGATTGTACGGTATAGAATGTACACTACCATCATCCAATCGTAAATGAATAACTCTTACGGATAATTTTTCTATAATACCAACAACATCATTTATTTTTACTTTTTCTCCCACGTAGAGATTTCTCTCCATTAAAAGCGTAACTCCTTGCAAAAATGCCTGAATGACGTCCTTGGCAGCCAAACCTATCGCAGCGCTGAATACCGAAAAAGCTGCAAGAATCGGTGTAACATTTATGTCAAAATTTGCCAATCCAATGAGCAGCGCCACCAAAAATAGTAGTGCGTGGAACGCAACGGATATAGTCGGAAGAAAAGTCTGCAATTTTGTATAATAGGCCAGATCCTCATTCTTTGATTTCTCCAAAAGAGCCTCTTCAAACTCGTGAAATCCTTTGTAAAAGATGGTCGTTATGAATATGATCCACGCCAATATAACTACTTTGTCATGAAATACATATTTACCTACGTCGATTCCAGCAAATTTCATCATAAAGCACAGTACAACAAAATACAAAACCAACACAACGATATCGCAGATCCAAACGAGATTTTCCATCCTCTTAAAGGTCATTTTTGATTGGCCTATATCATTCAGTTCCTCCAATTTCGTAAAAAACTTGTTTATGATGCACACAATAAGTATCTGAAAAGCAAACATTTCAAATAAAAGCGAAAAAATATCGTTTACGTTCACAAAAAACTTCGTGGAAGATGCCAGATTATTGTTATTAATCATGACCACTGCGATCATCCCCACCAATGCAAGATACGTAAACTTCTCATTTATGAAACCAGTTATTTTCGACGACATATTCTGCATGTTGGTCTTTTTAATATCAAAAACACTTTTGAGAAGGTGGTCGGACATAACCATCTGGAAAAAATAGAATACTATCATTACTCCCATTAACACATGTTCCCAAAGTAATATGTTTTTTTTGTTGGAAATAATTGCTATAAACGGATAAATCGCCACCGTTATTGCAAACGACAAAGATAGTACCCCCATGAGCGTTTTGTAAAGTTTCTTAGATTCTTCCGGAGTAAGTATTATCAATCCGAGACTCACATGGTTGGGAGCAGCCACTGTGTAGCTGGTTATCATCAGACTGGAAAATATAAGCATTAATCGCAGATAGGAATCACACACTTTATCTGCGTCCTGAATAAATAAGCGCATCATTAATCCCAACGCCGATACGCCGATAACCACAATGAGCGCCGATAACACAATTCCAGACGCTAAGATGATAAATTGATCAAATTTACAATCAATAACATCTTTTAGTTTATCAAATTCTATGTTTATAAACTTCCTGGAGAGAAATAAAGAGACTATAATTACTAGTGTCATTGCAAAAGCTATCGCACATGCAGATTCAACCGAGCCTACATAATGCAGTTTGGGAGCTTCCGTACCAAATAGATTTATCGAAAAATTCATAATTAGCCTATAGAATAACCTTATGGATTATACTAAACTCCGAAGACTTAAAAATATATGAATATTTCAAATAAAATAAAAAATTTATGGAATGCTGTCAGCGATGTGTTTTTTCCACTCAAATGCGAAGGCTGTGACGGATTTGTGGAATCTGTGGGATTATGCACGGAGTGCTGGAACAAAATTATGTGGATATCCGATCCCAAATGCAGTATTTGCGGTAATCCGTTTGAATTGGATATTGCGGAAATTTGCGGCAGCTGCGCTCTTCAAAAACCATTTTTTGACAAGGCAGTTTCTGTTTTTCATTACGATGATTACTCAAAGGGCATGATTTTGCGCTTTAAGCATATGGATTCCATATATTTATGTCCTCAATTTGCCCGCTGGATGTATAGAGTGGGGGAAAAATATGTCAAAGAAGCTGATCTTATTATCCCTGTTCCCATACATTTTCGCAAACTTCTCAAAAGAAAATACAATCAATCGGAATTGTTGGCGAGGGAGATTGCTCTGCTTGGAGGCGCGTCCTACGAACCCAGAATTCTGCAAAAATCAAAACGAACTCCGCAGCAGGAAGGATTGACTCGAAAAAGACGTCAACAAAACGTAATTGGCTCATTTGGTGTTGCCAAAGACTATGTGCACCTACTGGCCCAGAAGAAAGTTGTGCTGGTGGACGACGTCTATACTACCGGCGCCACGGTCAACGAATGCTCGCGAGTGCTGAAAAAACACGGCGCTGCTGCAGTGACAGTCGTGACTCTCGCTAAAGTTGTCTTATATTGGAATCGCTGATATTACGACATGAATCCTAATCATTGAAAAACTATTTTAATTCTGAATCCTTGCCGCCTAACGGACTCTGTAACACTCTGATTTTGAAGTGTATTTTTGTTTTCCCCAGGTTTTAGGGCACGCAAGCGCCCTCTCAATTATGAAATGCATCATGGTTACAACCGACGGTAGAAAAAAATATGTCGATCGAAGAAGACCTCGGATGGCGTACGGAAGTTTAGCACTTTTCTCGGTCGATTGTTTGTCAAATTTTGAATTTCTCGAATTTTTTTGTCCATGACGTCCTTGAAATCGAATT